>JBKJYK010000290.1:0-12965 GCA_046715515.1 Candidatus Nitrosocosmicus sp. | reverse complement strand
CCAAGATCCATGCAAACATCTTTTAAAAAATTTGCAAGTTTTGATTCTGATCTAGATGGCGAATAAATTTCCAACGAGTTCTGTAATAATTTTATAGCAAATGCTGGAGAAACCATATTTACTATTTTTTTGAAATTTTAATCATGAAATCAACAATCAACGATGGTATATCAATCCCAGTAACCCGCACAGTGTTTTTGAACTCAGTGGTGTTGTTTACTTCATGAACTAATAAACCATGGGCCTCATTTTCCATCAAATCAACACCTACTATGTCACCTTTAAAAATTTTTGCGGATTTAATACAAATATCCTCCAGATCTTTCGTTATGGGACATGATTCGGCATGGCCCCCCAACGCCATATTTGTCTTCCATTCATTTTTGCCCGAATATCTATATATGGCAGCTACCACTTGATCGGCTATAACAATCGCCCGTATATCTCTTGGCGGCCTTTTAACAAATTCTTCAACATAGTTTATTTGGTAGAGTGGAAACATGTGTTGACGATCCTCTAAAACAGCTTTGGCAGCTTCTTCGTCATTTAACAGGCCAATCAATCGACCCCAGCTTCCAATGGTTGGTTTAATCACGGCAGGGTAGCCTAACCGACAGATTCCCTCAATCGCAGATGATGGAGAGAAAGAGCAAAAGGCATTTGGAGTAACTATTCCTTGCTTTTGAAGTTCCATATGAGAGAACAATTTATTACCACACATTATAGAAGTGTAAAGTGTGTTTATCATTTGTGCACCAAGCCCTTCCAGGGCAGCGGTAGAATGAATGCTTTTAAAATAACTTACGCATCGCTGTAAGACAACTTTATCCTTAAATTCTTTAGTTTCACCATTCAAAAACAAAATAAGTTCTTTGCAATCGATCGGTTTTATATCAATATTGTTTTTTTTTGCAGATTCAATTATCGATTTTTCTTCCCATCTAATGCTATCAAAAAGAATATAGAGTGAAGAAGACTGTTCTTCCTCTATCTTTATTGTCCCCAATCTTCTCCAACTACTTGTGCAGGCTTTATACTAAACTCGTCACCAGTTTTCACCAGTTCAAAACTCTCTCCACAATCCGGGCAGGTAACGATCTCTCCTTGCATCGAGTCATCAGGTATTGGAATTACTGCGTCACATTCAATACAATTAACTTTTGTCATTTTTAATCCTTATTTGTCTTCACATATCCCTCATTAAGTATTTTTCTCTCTAGTTTTTCGTCTAGGTATAATTCAAGAATATCACCCATACGCAATTCTTTCAACCCCTTTGCTAAGGATTCAGCATTTTCCTTTGAAGCACCCAATCCTAAAATTGATAAAAGATAGGCAGAGCCGTTTTTTCCCGACAGCTCACCAAAGACAATTTTACGCCTATTACCCACCTGTTTTGGTTCGATTATTTCATAAGCCGATGGGTTATTCAAAATTGCGGCAAGGTGTGTCCCGGCCTTATGCTTATATGAACTATCGCCTACCAATGGTTTAGATTCATGAATAGGTATACCTGTATAATCAGAAATGGTTTTTGACAGATCCTTTAGCAAGTGTAACCTAAAATCATTGTTGGATTTGTATATGAGATTTAATGCGACAGCAGTCTCTGCCAATGCAGGTATACCCGTTCTTTCACCAATTCCATCTATGGTTGTATGAATTTGATCTGCGCCACCTTCACATCCTGACAGGGCATTAGATAATGCCAATCCCACATCATTATGGCAATGGACATCTAATGAGGTTTTTGAATTATCAATATTATTGCAGACTAGTTTTACAACATTGTACATACCCCGAGGCCTCATGATTCCCACGGTGTCGGGAATACTAATCCTTTCTATACCACGGTTATTCATTTCCCTACACAAATCCAAAAGAAATTCCGGCTCGGTTCTGCTTGCATCTTCCATCGTAAATCGGGATTTCAGTCCATGGGACTTGATGTAATCAGCAACTTCCAAAGCCCTAATTTTAGCTTCCTCCCTAGATATTCGTAACTTGGATTTTAAGTGTATGTCTGAAATACCAAGATAAGTTGCGACCCAAGTAGCATTGCAATCGATAGCGACATCAACATCAGATTTTATTGCACGAACATGGGCCACTATATCAGCCCTTAGTCCCTGTTTGATAATTATTTTTGTAGCCTCTCGGTGATCCAATGAAACTATTGGGCTTATTTCTATTTGATCCACTCCAAAGGAGTCAAGCATCCATGCAATTTGGATTCTTTGCTTGTTAGAAAATGAAACTCCGGCATGCTGTTCTCCCTCCCTAAGGGTGGAATCCAATATTTTAATTCTTTTCTTATCTCGTTCAGAATCATTGTATATATGAGCAAAATAATTAGGGTCATCCGAATATAGAGACATTCTTTGTACATTTACACTCTTATCGTTTAATTAATAAATGTTATAGGTAAAAAAAATAAAATTAGTTGCGTAAAAATACATTGTGAGATGGGATTCATCACGCGTTGTATGTATTTTAAGATTCGAAACAGAATTAGGATGAATTTACCAACGTTCTTAATATTATCACTGTGTTTGTGTCAGAAACGCCATCTATTTTCCTTATTTCATCAATATAGGAGTTTATCTCTGATATTGTTGGGGCAACAATTATGGTAGCAATATCATATTGCCCGGTTATCTCATAGACTATATCAACACCTTTAAGGCTCAAAAGCTGGTTTGAAACATTAGATGTATCTGCTGCAGAACTTACGGATATCAGAGTTATTGCACTGGTTTTATTAGAGGGCCCCATATCAATTGTAAATTTTTTTATTATCCCAGTATCTTGCATATTTTTTACCCTACGTCTAACAGCGGATTCCGACATTCCAATGTCATTGGCGATATCTACAAAAGATTTTCTTGAATCATTTTTTAATATTCGGATGATTTTTTCGTCTATATAGTTTAAGTTTTCAGACATTTCGCCTTTTCTCCTCACTAGTAATTAACCTATCTATAAGATTAATTGATTTTTTGGATATATCCTCATCCATTACCAAAGGAGGAAGCAATCTCAAAATGTTTCTACCAGAATATAATAGTAAAATTCCATTTCTAATCCCATCAAAAAGAATATCTTTGATATCAAATTTCATCTCTATCCCCAACATCATTCCAAATCCTCGGACATCACGAATGATTTTGTGAGTGTCTTTTAAACCCAATAGTCCTTCCTTGAATATTATCCCCATTTTTTTTGAATTTTCAACCAAGTTGTCACCAACCAATGAATCTATTGTCGCAGAGCCTGCAGCGCAAGCAAGTGGGTTCCCCGCAAACGTTGATGAGTGCTCCCCAACTTTGATGCAATCGAGAATTTCAGAGCGGGTCAGTGTAAGGCCCATGGGCACCCCTCCTGCTATCCCCTTTGCCAAACACATAATATCAGGCTCAACATCCCAATGTTGGCCTGCCCACATTTTTCCAGTTCTGCCTAAACCTGATTGAATCTCATCAAAAATCAGTACTAAATTATACTTATCACAAATAGTTCGTAGTTTTTTTAAAAAACCATCTGGTGGAACTATAATTCCAGTTTCACCTTGTATTGGCTCAACGATTATGGTTCCAATATCATTGTTTGGGTTGTTGACTATGTCGTCAAGTTTGTCAATATCACTGTATGATATGAAAGTAACGCCATCTAACAATGGCATAAAGGACTTGCGATATTTTTCATTATACGTAATAGACAGCGCGCCAAATGTTTTCCCATGGTACGCTCCATTCAATGCGATGATGCCCTTTTTATTGGTATATTTTCTTGAGAATTTGATGGCAGCCTCAACGGATTCAGTTCCGCTGTTAGAAAAAAACACCCTATTTAAATTTTGCGGAACTATTGTAAAAAGTTTGTTGAGAAACTCTAACCTGGAATTATTATGTAATGACATATGGCAAGTTATAAGCTGTTCAGCCTGTTTTTTTATTGCATTAACAACCCTGTCATTACAATGACCAACCAAAGCAACCCCATATCCGCCCATGCAGTCAACATATTCTTTCCCATCAGTATCCCAAAGATTACACCCTTTGCCTTTAGCAACATTCACCGGAAATCGCTGATAAATATTGCCCACAAAATGCTCTTCATTCACAGTGAAAATCATCACATAATCACCGTGCAATTATTGTGTGCAAGGGCAGACAATATGGGGTTTTGCACCAAGCCTGATGCTATTATTGTTTTTTTTACACCTAAAGTTAATGCTTCTGTACTAGCTAACACTTTTTTTTCCATGCCGGGACCAATTTTAGGCAATAATTTGGTCGCCTCATCCAAAGTAAGGTTATTAACCAACTTTTCTTCCATCATTAAGCCACTTACATTTGTTATAAAAATAACAATGTCAGATTTCAACGCACCAGCAATGTTTGCAGCAGCTCTGTCCCCGTCAATATTTAAGAATTCATAATCTTCGCCCAAAGCTATGGGAGAGACAACAGGTAAATAGCCGTTATCCAACAAAACACTTATTAATTTTGGATCGATATCAGAAACTTTTCCCGTATATCCTCCGTCAATAACCATTTTCCTTCCTTTCTCATTTAAAATAACTAATTTTTTTTTCCTAACGGCTCTGATAGTTTCGCCATCTATTCCGGTTATCCCAACCGATGGTATACCCTTGCTGGATAGCATGGCAGTTATATTTTTGTTTACCTTTCCGGACATAACCATGGTAAATATCATTGATGTTTCCTTATCGGTATATCTACTTTGTTTACCCTCCGGAGACACTATGAACTTTTGCTCTTTACCCATTTGGGTAGCAATATTTGTAACGTCTTTTCCCCCACCATGGACTACAACAATTTTTTCTTTTTTATATAATTCTGTAAAGTCATCCAATATAGAAGAATGTAATCCATCTACAATGCTTCCACCTAGCTTAATGACGATCATACTGGTGTAAGCGGGGTAAGATTCAGTCCCGCAATCTCATCGTACCCAAACATTACGTTCATGTTTTGTATCGCAGAGCCTGCCGCACCTTTCATCAGGTTGTCAGATGCCGAAAGAGCTACTACTCTGTTATTATCCTCATCAATGTCAAATCCCACATCGCAAAAGTTTGAACCCACTACAAATTTAGGGTCTGGAAACTTATAGAAGCCATTTTTATCCCTTATTAGCCTTATGAATATTTCATTTTTGTAAGAGTTTCTGTAAATTTTCCATAACTCTAATTCATTCAGTGGCTTTTTTAAAAATACATGATTAGTAGTCAATATCCCCCGTACCAGATTAACAGCATGGGGGGTCATACTAACATGAACCTTACTCTTAGAAAGAAGACCCAATTCTTGTTCTATCTCTCCAGTATGGCGATGTTTTGCTGGTTTATAGGGCCTGATTACACCGTATCTGAGAGCATGGTGTGTTCCAGAATTTGATTTCGCTCCAGCCCCTGATGATCCTATTTTACTATCAACAATAATATGATCGGTATCAATTAGATCGTTTTCTATTAATGGTTTTAACGCGAGCAAAGATGTAACGGCCATACATCCAGGGCACGAGACTAGTTGGGCGTTTTTTATTTTCTCTCGATGAAATTCAGGTACGCCATAAACTGATTTTGACAATAAATCGGGAAATGGATGTTCCCATCCATACCATTTCAGATAATCTTGAGGGTTTCTAAGTCTAAAGTCTGCAGAGAGGTCTATTATTTTTATCCCACTTTTTAGTAAATCATTAACAATTTTATTGGATTTCCCATGTGGTACAGAAACAAACACCAAATCACAAGAATTGGTTAGTTTGTCTAAATCCATGTCAGAAAATGTTAAAGTAATGAAATTTTTCAAGCTTGGATGGACTCGATGAACATATTCTCCTACATGCTGTCTTGATGTAACAGCCGATATTTCTATTTTAGGATGAGTAACCAAAAGACGTAGTAACTCTCCGCCCACATATCCAGATGCTCCAATCACTCCAACATTCATACAAATTCCCTCACAGCGAGATAATTATTTTTACCATTAAAAAATATACTATCAATGCAGAATCTCATAAATAATAAACCGTCAAATAATCCTCATTTAAATTTTTGGTAATTTATTAAAGTAGTTTTATTTCTTATATGTATCCAGCGCATATTTAATTATCAAATCGGCTATATTGATGTCAGTAGCAGAGCTCGCTCCTTTAAACTCCACAGTGTTGTTCACCTCATGAACCAATAATCCGTTTTTTTTGTCCTCCATCATATCTATTCCTAAAACACCAGTTCCGACCGCATTTGCGGCTTTGATAGCAATATCTTCCAACTCGGATGTTATCTTTATCTTTTCGGCTTTTCCACCTCTTGCAACATTTGTTCGCCATTCTTCGCTGGATGAATAACGGTATATAGCAGCCACAACCTGTTCTCCTAACACAATACATCTAATATCTCTTGGAGGTCGGTCGACTAGTTCTTGAAAATAATATATGTTTGAAAATGTGCTGGGGTTTTCTTGTCTCATTTCAACTATCATCTTTCCTACTTCCTTATTTCTAACAGGAAAAACGCCTCTGCCCCAAGATCCGAATATAGGTTTAAAGACCAGAGGGTTTTTTTCCAAATTCTGTTCGTCAATAACGTTAAAAGCTGAATCATAGTTAAAGGAGAAAATTGATTTAGGCGTGGGAACATTATTTTTTTTTAAAACCATTGAGGTTAACAATTTGTTTCCGCAAATCTCCCCTATTTTTGAATTATTTATCACATCATACCCTAGCATTTCCAAACAAACTGTCAGAAACTGTCCTCTAAAATGACTGATACTTCTCTGTAACAATACATCCCCGAAATGTAAATCAGTAGAGGTAATACATTCTGTATTTAGAATAACGTTCTTAGAATCAATCAGATTACAATCAATTCCGTTTTTGATAGCTGTCTCATAGAGGGATTTTTCCTCGAAACGTAATTTGTCAAAGAAAATACCTAATTTAACCATTTTTATGGATTATTATCCGAAATTACAGTATTAGCTGTTATGGATGGCAAACCCCACAGCTCCACAAATCCTTTCGCCATAGTTTGATCAAAATTTGAATTTGACAAATAGGTTGCAGTATCTTTATTGTATAATGAAAATTTTGATTCTCTCCCTATAACCCTATAATATCCATTATGCATTTTAATCTTTATTTTTCCTGTTACTCTCTCTTGAGTTTTTTCTACAAACTGATTAAGATCCGAAAGTAGCGGGTCTAACCATAATCCAGAATAAGCTAGCCATGACCACTGTTCTTCCACAATCGCTTTAAAACGAAGCTCATGGTTTGTTAACGTTAGTTTTTCAAGATCTTTGTGGGCGCATATAAGGATTAAAGCAGCAGGGGCTTCGTATACTTCCCTTGACTTTATTCCAATTATTCGATCCTCTATATGATCAACAATACCTATCCCAAATGACCCGGCTATACGATTTAGTCTGTCTATCAAAGAAGGCAATTCATCTGTTTTGCCATTTAAGGACACCGGTATTCCCTTTTCAAAACCTAATTCCACAATACCAACAGAGTCATTGTTGAATTTAACATATTCAAAAGCATCCTCCAACGGTTCGTTTCCAAGAGATTCAAGAATCCCACCTTCTATCGATCTACCCCATAAGTTTTTATCGATACTATATTTTTTTGATATTTCGCTAACTTTAACGCCGTTTTCTTTAGCGAAAATTATCTCCTTATCCCTTGTAAGGTTAAGGTCTCGAATGGGAGCAATGATCTTTATGTTGGGATTTAGTGATTTAATCGTGATATCAAAACGTATTTGATCGTTCCCCTTTCCCGTACAACCATGAGCAATTGATGCAACGTTGTACTTTTTAGCTATTTCCACAGACTTTTTTGCAATCAAAGGGCGAGCAATAGCTGTTGCAAGGGGGTATTCTTGTTGATACAAAGCATTTGCTTTTATTGCGGGAACAACATATTCGTTAACAAATTCTTCTTTGGCATCAACATAGATATGATCTATGGATCCTAAATCCATAGAGATTTTCTCGATTTCTTTAAAATTCTCATCTTGTCCTACATCAACAGTTAGCGTAATCACATCTAGGGAATGTAATTTCTGCAAATATTTCACGCATACAGAGGTATCCAATCCACCTGAGAAGGCAAGTATAACTTTATTCATAGCAGGCGAGCGTAACATAACAAATAATTTAACTCTTTTGTCAAAATTAAAAAAAAGGTATTTTACAGCATATATTGTATAGACTTAAACCCCTATTTCTTTAGCTAATCTGATAATTTTCTTTCCTTCCTTTGTAAGTTTGTTATAGGTTTTATTCTTAACATTGCTTCTTTCTACCAATCCCCTATCCTCTGCTTTGATTAATAACTTATGACCATATCCATACGCTCCAAGTTTTTTCAATAGGTCTCGGGTAGAGTATTCTTTCTCGCCTATGGTTTTAATTAGTTTTACCAAAGCACGTTCTTCAATCATTATTTTGATTAAGTTTGCGTCACGCATAATAGTAAAGAAAAAATGATGGGTATTTATTAGTTACTCTCTTTGGCAACATGAAATCCACAACACAGCAAAAAGAAACTCCAACATTTGATTAAAACAATGGTAACAATGAAATATTTTAGACATATATCCGATATCCTAGGCAATCACAATGCACACATAAAATTTTTATGGACAAGCAAAAAAAGCGTCATAAAAAGAAAAGGAATGCACAAAATTTTTAAAGAACATAAAAGGCAATTTGTTTATGAGAATAACGGTTTCAGCAATAAAGGCAGATATTGGGGGCATAGGAGGACATACCAAGCCTAGTGACGAATTGGTACAAACTGTTAAAGATTACATAATGAAAAATGGAAAAGGAATGCTTATTGATAAATATATTGGATACACAGGGGACGACATTCATATCATAATGAGTCATACTTTAGGCATAGACAATAAGGAGATACACAAACTTGCATGGGATGCTTTTACTGAAGGAACCAAACTTGCAAAAGAGCAGGGGCTTTATGGTGCCGGCCAGGATTTACTAAAAGATTCATTCTCTGGAAACGTAAAAGGTATGGGTCCCGGTGTTGCCGAGATAGAAATGGATGAGAGGCCAAGTGAGGTCTTTTGCATCTTCGCAGCAGACAAAACCGAACCAGGAGCATACAATTTTCCTTTTTGGAGAATGTTTGTAGACACAGGAAGCAATACTGGATTGATTATTAATGAGGAATTAGCAAAGGGAGTAATATTTAGGATTATGGATGTAATGACCGGAAAGGTTGCAGATTTAAAGCTATGGAACGATAAGCCTGAAATCGAGGCGGCCCTCATGTATCCGGGGAGATATGTAGTGCATTCTGTTTTGTCTCATAATGGGGAACAAATAGTTTCCTCATCTACCGACAGGTTGCACAATATTGCTGGCACTTACGTAGGAAAAGACGACCCCATATCAATTGTTAGGACTCAAAAGAATTTTCCTGCAACAGAAGAGGCCGGAAGTGCGTTTAATGAATCACATATTGTGGCAGGAAACACAAGGGGAAGTCACCATATGCCTCTGATGCCAATAAAACTAAACTCTGCCGCAAGTCTAAACTACTCAATTCCAATAGTATCCTGTTTGTTATTTAGTATGCACAATGGTAAATTTACTGGACCTCACGATGGCTTTGGCACTTCGGATTGGGATTATCAGAGGATGAAAGCAGTTGAAAGAGCTATGATGATTAGGGTACAAGGGTTTATTCATCCAGCTACTCTGGTTCCAGAAGAGCTTGAATATAACAAAGGATATGAGGCAAGGATTTCAAAACTAAATGAAAAATTCAAGTAACAATCACCAAAGATGAAAAATAATAAGGATGGCCTTTTAATTATAAACCTAAAGAATTACCTAGAAACATCAGGGGACAATACAATAAGACTTGTAAAAGATGCCGAGACTGTTAGTGAGAAGCTGGGTGTTGAGATAATCATTTCTCCACCCCAGCCCTCTTTAGCATTGATAGTGAAGCAAACCAATCTAAAAATCATATCGCAGCATGTTGATCTCAAAAAGCCCGGATCAACAACTGGATACTATGTTCCGGAATTAATAGGTAAAGTAGGGGCCAGGGGTTCACTAATCAATCATAGTGAGCACCCATCAGAAATAACGGAAATAAAGCAATTGATAGAAAAACTAAAGGAAATAAACTTATTGTCTTTTGTATGTGTAAAAACAACAGGAGAATTAAAAGAACTTTTAGAATTTGGCCCTAATTATATTGCAATAGAGCCTCCCGAACTGATTGGCACCCAGAAATCAATCTCCACCGAAAAACCGTTCTTAATTCGCGAATGCCATAAATTGGTAAATACGAGAGATCAACGATCGGAACTAATTTGTGGCGCAGGAATAAATAAGAAAGAGGATGTCAAAATAGCATTAGAGTATGGGGCAAAAGGAATACTGGTTTCGAGCAGTATCACCAAAGCAAGTAATTGGTATGAAAAAATATTTGAATTAGCGTCTGCATTTTAAGTCAATAAAACATCAATATTTCTTCATTATTTAAATATATTCAACACAAAATCTTTTTATAAAGATAGGCTATGTATAAGAGGTATAATTTATCAGATATTCAAAAAGAGGTAATAGAACTACTTCGGAATAACAACCCTATGTCGAGTACAGAAATATCAAAGAAAGTAGGAACAAACAGAATCACCATTTCAAAATATCTCGATATACTATACTTTCAAAAAATTATTAATAGAAAAAAAATTGGTTCGGTCAACTTTTGGTTTTTGGATCCAGGAATAACAAATTTCGACGCAAAAGACGAAAATTATATTGAATTACAGCAAAAACTAATATTATCTTTAATAAATGGGGAAAAGGAGGTATCACAGAACATCATACTAAGCATTATCAATAAGCAAATAAATTTAAAGAAAATCATTATAGATATTTTCCTTCCTGTTCTAAACACTCTTTTTGAGCTACACAGCAGGGGAAAAATTGGAAAAACAGAAAAGATTCATCTGATAACAAATCTTACCGAATCTTTTAGCCTATTAAGAAACAGTAATGTGAATTATGATAACAGCGCCCACAAAAATATGTTACTTGTTATTGTTTCAGGTGATGATGATTCATTACCCATATGCAACATGATAAATATTTATGCCAAAAAGATTAAAATCAACTCTACAGTTATAGGAAACGTAGAGAAATATATCGATCCATTTTTCGATATCGACTTTCAAAGATACATCAACAAGATATCAAATAGAAACAAGCAAAAAATCTACATCTGCATAATTTCCTATAACGAAACGTCAATAAAATTCCTGTCTGCAGCGTTAAGTGAAATCGAACAGACAAATAAAGTCAAAACAATTGTATTCTCAACAAAAAAAATAATTGAAAAATTTGAAAATAGTATCAAAGGAAATGTTATAACTGATATGGCAACACTGATCGATATAATTGAGAAAGAGATAAAATAGTCAACAAAAATGAAGGAAATTAAGCATATTGCGCTTTTATTTTTTCTATTACTCTTTCATGCTCAGGGCTTTTTCTCCTAGCATACTTTTCCATTGCGTTTAGTGGAACCCCACCCAATGTCTTTGCCAAAGAAGCAAAAAAGAATTTCTTTAAAGGATCGTTCTGACCAACCTTATGCATAAACTTATGTATAGCATATTTAAAATTGTGTTGCCATGTTTTATACATAACACCTAATTTTGCAGGATCCATGGTATTGCCAATGTCGAAAAATTCGGATTTCTCAAGCAATCCAATTGGTACAAATGTTAATGGGGTAACAGTGAATTTAGAATCGGGTTGCTCTTTTTCCAATTGATGAATTAATTGAATTGTTTCCCAGCTATCATCAGCACTTTCATCATTATCAAGCCCCATGATAAGAGTAAATGCGGGTACCCAATAGTATTCATTAAGGGTTTTCACACCTTCTTTTACCACCCAATGCCATTCTGATGGCTTATAAGGCGCAAGTTTTCTATCAGCATATTTACCAATTAACCTAATGCTTCCAGTTTCCAAACCGCACTGTACGCCTATATGGTTTCCAGGACCCGATTTTATGATTTTTGAAAGGTTTGGTATTAGCCTTTCATCAGCAATAGCACCTGCAAGCGTTCCATGAGTAGGATTTGTATGTTCAACACCAGTTTCCATTATTCCTTTGAACAGTTCTTCAAGAGCCTCTCTATTAGGTTGCATGTTTTTTGTTGTTCTCGGATTTAATCCATAAACAAAAATATCATCACTTTGAATCCATGCATTTTTTAGGCCACCGTATTTCATATTGACTTCTATTTCTTTTTGCACTTTTTCCACAGGGTAATATCTTAATGGTCTCAATGTAACATCACAAAATTTACAGCCTCTGCCACATCCTCTCATTACTTCAACCATCCCATGCATACTAGGATTAACAATATTGGGTATCTCATCTACATCAGGCTCATCTGAATAATGGATAAATCTTCCATGGTATTTTCGATCTTTTCTATTGAATTCTTTAACTTCAACCCTAAATTTTGACTTTTTAAAAGGATTCGCTGTTTCTAATTCATTGTTTATTATAGCATCAAAAAAGCTTCTACCAGCTCCATCTATTTCCGGTCCAATACCACCGAGATCTCCTTCCATAATAGCATATAACCCATATTCTTCGATTTTTGCAGGATCATAGTTATACTGCCAAGTACCTGAAGCACCAACTACAACTTTAGCATTGCTTTTATTTTTTTCCTTTGCCCTATTGATTTTACGATGCAAATCCCTATTATAATATTCGTCATATGACATTTGTTTTCGACCATAAGTAAAGGTCATGGTAACTGGACCCATTCCTAACGGATCCATCTCATAGGTACCTACAAATTCAGTTTCAGGTCCTATAAACTTGTCAACAAAATCAGGATGAGCCACAACCAC
>JBKJYK010000289.1:0-2863 GCA_046715515.1 Candidatus Nitrosocosmicus sp. | reverse complement strand
GACATAGGAAGAATACCTCATTATTGCCTTGATTAGTGGAAGCAAAGTTGCCTAGTGGATCCAATACCGGGTTAATGGGTTTTGGAATCGAAAGTAACCATGTCCACCATTTGATACACAATTGATCATATTCTATACCTGAATCGGATGAATCTATATCGAATATGATAACATCAGAGGGCATTGTATACCATTATGATGAGTATGTGGTGTATTTAGATTCTTTTAATGTTAATTCCTCTTTAAAAGTTACTAAAAAAGTATCACTTTTCTGAGCATTACAAATTATTTGATCAAGTGGGGAAAAACAGCAACAAGATAAATATGCCAAATATGATCTTTAATCTTTAATGTAATTTATATAAATATTCTATAGAATTGTTTAATATCATGAAATTAATATAAAGTGGAATCAACAAATCTTTTATAGCGAGTAAAATCCAATAATCGGCAATAATACCTCAGTTCACATATTAAAACTAATTATATAAGCAGAATAAATATTGTCCATTTAACAATGGGAGAAAAATATACAATACTGTTAAATGCATAAATGTGTTAGATTGAATGTTATTCCTCATTGAAATGTTTGTTGAATTTCTATTCTAAATGGAATGGTAATGGAAACCCTACAATATTTCGGAATTTTACAATTAATTTAGTGATCGTTTTCGAATTTTGCAATCAAAATTATTAATATATAAGATGATATTATTGGTGACTACCGCCCAAATCACTTGTTCTCCTACCTGCAAAAATATATCCTCTAACAAGACCATTAATTATTAAAATAATTTTTGACACATTTTCTGATATTCATAGCTCGCTTTTAAATTTTTAATTGAAAATGTTATTTAAAAAGATAGGTAGTAGGAAATGACCAATTTATGGTGATGGTTCGACAATTAAATGGTAAACCATGCTTGCGGCATGCCTATATTCGGGGTTGGGATTTGATATGGTGTCATAAGAATATTTAATGTCATTTGTGCCTGGATTCATGGGCTCTAGGAACAGAAAATAACCATCAGCCATTGCTCTGAAAGTGCCAACTGGACATTCACCACATTCCAAAATTTGTCCAGATGCGTCTTTGTTGTACCTTGTGTAGCTATCTACAGGAATAGTTACGTTGAAAAAGGAACTTTGTATTCTATTTATATCTGAATCATTTAATTTTGTGCCATTTAAATAAACATTCATGAAATTACCCTCCTGCCCTTCCATGGCGCAGTTTCGCAATTCAGGATCATCCATATATTGAGGATTGCCATCATTCCAGCATATGCCTACATTTATAGGAATAAAAACTGCCTTTCCAGCAGGTATGGTGCATGTACGCTCCTCGCTCCCAGTAAGAATGTCTGGCAGAAACCATACCGGACCATTTTGATTTGTATTGCACTTTTCGGTACTGAAATTATCCCTTGGATGTCCTTCAAGCGGAATGGCAACATTCCATTGCCACCATTTGGACAGCCAATTGCCATGTGGTGTCCCAAAAGGTGATGAGTCCTTCAAAAACATTTTTGGTTCAACGGCTTGAGATTTGGAAACGAAATCTGTTAGAATGCTTATGGAATAAACAAAAACAATGATTAGTAATATTCTGCTTGAAGTTTTAAATTTCCAGGGAGTAAAATGGCTGTTACCTGTCATATATAAAGCCTAATTGTTTGGGATATAATAAAGATATATTGGCAAATTTTCCGCATAAACCATTAATAGTCTGAAATTGATTGAGTTATGGTCTAACTAGATATTGGTAAATAGAAGTTCAGTCTAAATTATAATTGCTCAAATGTTTGTTCCTGGTAATAGGCTTATGGTGATTATCATATTGGGGATAATCATCACAGTTATATTGGATACATCAATACCGTCTGTTTCTGTTTATACAGGAGGTCTTAGCCCCTCATTGTATTCTATTATGTTATTTAGTATAATGGCCATCATATATGCCGTAGGACAATATTTTATCCTTGTATATGTAAAATCCAAAACCAATGGTAATGAGAAGAATCGAACCATATCCAAGATACATACATTTGTGTTTGTGACTCAATTTGCCTTGATAGGGATAATAATAATTATTATTTGTCAAATGTTGCTATTTGGAAGTTACCAATCTATTTTTCTTAAGGGTGCTGTATGGATTAACTACCTTATGGCATCAATTTTGTTTGGATTTTTGGGTGCAAGGTTATTTTTGTGGAATAGACTGAAACAAAATTTGGTATTGATTTCATATTCAATAGCAGTTATAGGTCTCTCTGTGACCTGCATTACAACTATTTTATATGTTACGAATCAACTAGAAGGACAGCGTGGTATTGAATATATATTTCCTATCAAAAGCACTCAAATGCTGATTGCAGGTGCAGATAATATTTTTAGCACTTTGTTCATGTTGACTTCTGTAATTTCCTTTATTCTATTCTGGGTTGCCACGGTGCTTTTAATGCGTCATTACTCTGCAAGATTGGGTAAAACAAGATACTGGATAATGGTGATGATTCCTTTGGCATATTTCTTAACGCAATTCCAGTCTTTTATTCCAGAGGTATTTAGGGAATTTCATGAATCCGATCCAATTTCCTATGGAGTTGCTTATACGTTGTTTTTCAACATATCCAAGCCTATTGGTGGAGTTTTATTTGGTTTGGCTTTTTGGAGTGTCACAAGATCGGTTAGAAAATTTGTTGTTAGGGATTACATGGCAATATCTGCATATGGTATAATGCTCTTTTTTACAGTACATCAACCTGTGACTTTGACGCTAATACATTACCATCCAATTCGGATTCCTCCAATATGTTTTGTAGGGATATCTTCCTAACTGGTTTTAGTTGGAGTTTATTCA
>JBKJYK010000288.1:0-6467 GCA_046715515.1 Candidatus Nitrosocosmicus sp. | reverse complement strand
CCAACAATAACGTCGTTTCTACCGGCACCGTCTATTTGGTCATCTCCAGAACCTCCCTGAAGCAGGTCATCGCCAGATAAGCCGAATAGTTTGTCATCACCGTCATTTCCAAATATGACATCATCACCATCTTTGCCTTGCATCATATCATTTCCAGCAAGGCCTATAATCATGTCTGGATGGTTGGTTCCTTTTATATCATCATCGCATATTGTTCCAGTTATAGTGTTCCCGTTTTTTTCTATCTCTGGTGGCCTGCCATTAACGGTGTTACTATTACAACTACCTATAGCAGCGGGATCTGATGATGATTTTGAATAGGTGTTGTGATCATTGTTTTGTTCGTCCATCCTATTTTGTTGTGGATCACCTTTCTTTTGATCATTAGCATTAGGGTTTATTGTGTCCAAATAATCTGATGGGGACTCAAATGAATCAATATCTTTATCGATAACCATTTTACTATATGCATTGTCAGGCAAAATAATTGGAATTGTGTTACTTGCACTGTAGGAATCAACATTAGTCTTTGAAAAGACAAGGTATTTGTCAACATGATCTGTATAAAATGAGAAAAACAAACTAGATAGCAGTAGTAATAATAATATTGGCAATACCGGCATACATGTGTAATATTAAAATTGCAATTAAGGATATAATTACAGTGTAGTAGTAGCATATAATATAACGGTATTTTGAATAAACTCTTGATTACAATATTATTATTATTTTGTAGTATTACCTTTGCTATTTAAATTATCAATGCGATGATATTCTACAACACTATATAATAATACATCTGATAATGATATCCATATCGCTATAAATTGCCTACATTTGCATTAAACTATGCGGATTTGGAAACGATTAAATAGCCTTGTCGAATTTACTAATGCCGTTACATTATTTACTATTATTATATATTATACTTAATGAATTAAATAGAAATATTTATCTAAATCCATTAATATGTAAAATTTGATTAATCAATTAAGCATATGAATCGGAGAAACACATTTTACTACAGCTTTCTGTTGATAATATCTATTGCAGTTTATGCTTTAGGAACCTATCAAAATATTAATGCGACAATTACACGCTCCGATTTATCTGATGGTATAATAAATAACAATTTACTTATTAATGTGGATAGCTTTTTAGATGGTATTTTAAATAACACTTTAACTAATTTAACCCAATCTCGCGATGAAACAGCAGGTCCTACAGAAGAAAACAATATTGTAAACGATTGTAGTGATTGTGATGGCAATGACGGCGACAGCGGCAGAAGCAGCAACGGCGACAGTGGACGCGAAAACCGTGATGGCAATGACGGCGACAGCGGCAGCAGAAATTCAATTAACAATGTCAACCCACAGGATTTGCCATTTTCATTGCCGTTTAATTCACAGTTTGGTGATCAATCAAATAATCCAAGAGATAATATACACGATAAAATCCCATTCCCATAAAAAGGTCGTTACTGTTCTCACATGGCTAAAATTATAGATTTCTATGTTATTCCCTGAATTTAGAATATTTATGGGGTAATTAACTATAATGTAATACAACTAATACTATGCGCACTGTATTATGATAATTGGTGTCTTACTGTTGCCTCCCGACGATGACATTCGCAATCACAATCTAGCATTTTTATGTCAAATGAACAGTCTTCCTCTGGACCACATGGTTCATCAACGGGCCATTTTCTTGGACACTCTCTGTGTCTGTCTCTTTTACAAAAAAAGGTTAGAAACAAGGTACTGAAAGATTATAAATCAATGTTAAATAACTGGGGCGCATAAATTGATCCCTCTCTCACTCTTTTAACTTTGGCCACTGAAAGATAATGCGGCCATAAGGTTATCATTATAGACCCTTGGGGAACATTTTCTGGGGATTCTATTATTATCAAATCTTTTAAATCAACACCATGGGCCTGTAGTTTGATTTTACTTTTGTTGATTAATTCTTCTGGCATTCCACTGCTATACAGATAAACTTTTTCAGTATATTCGATATTTTGAGACACTATCTGTAATAAATTATCGAATAAAAAAACATACCGCTGTAAACCGATGCTTTTATGATCATGATAACTTCTAAAAAGGACTTATTGGACCTATTAAAATTGAGACTAGTCTTATAACTCGTCTACTTTGTATTTAGTTGTACAGCCCATGCATTCAAAGATTTCGCTACCAACTTGCCCCGAAACAGTAAATCTTACTATTGTTTTGCACTTTGGACATCTTCCTTCGGTTGACTTTGTCTTTTTGATTGGCCTTGCGGTTTTTCTTTTCCTGCTTCCCACATATTCAAGTAATTAGGAGCTTTTAATAAATTAATTAGTAATTGAGCACAACAGGGGTTTTTTAGGCGTTGTATTGTTGAGCGAGGAATTGGCGCCTGATTTAAATTGTGCATATATGCTGAATTTGTCCATGGACCTGTATTAACTAAATATACACATTGGCTGTTTTGGCTTAATTGTTGTGGTTGGGAAATTGATTGTTTGGCTCTGTTTCCACCGTCGTTATTGTCTCTGTCGCTATCGCTGTCATGATGTCTACATTCCTGTGTGTGGTGTTTGCGTTTTTCTTTTTGCCATATTTGTCTTTTTTGTGTACTGATGTCCTTTTGTCTCCTACCATTGAGGGATGTGGGCTGCATATCATAAAGGTATGATTAATGCTACTACTACAATGGTTGTTTGTTTTTCGGTGACTATAACCATTACTGCCTGATAGATATCATGCTAGAATGATGCTACCATGGCTTAACATGATATCCTATATGGATATTATTGCGGAATTATTTAGCAATACTTGTTATCATGAATTTAAGATTTTTCTATAGTTTGCAAAATAAGGGGATTAAATATACAAAACAATCCTAAGGGGTTTTTGGATTGATTCAAACAAATCCACATATGTTGACCCAAATACTTCGGTACTTTGATTGAAAAATGGATATGTCTCAATAATATATTAATGGTTTCAAATCTGATCTTGTTGCTGCTATCACTACGGCATAATGAATTTAGTGAAAAATTCTCAAATGGTACAAAGAAGATAAATAAACAGAATATTAGGGAATTAAATAAAATAAAACGAAACGTTAGAGAATTGATAAAAATAAAATTAATTTGCCATTAATTTTTAGCCATTGCACTATTGCCGCTATTTACTAGGTTTTGGAATTCGACATTATTGCAGGATACTATTGCATCTTCTCCGGATACACACAGTGAATCTTGTTTGCTGTCTTGTTCCTGTTTGTTGTTCTGATCACCATCATTGTCGCCATTGCCTCCATTTTGCTGCCCTGATGCGCTGTGTCCGTCATTTGACTGGTCTTGCGAGCTAAGGTTGTTGCAGGATAAGGCTATGCTCTCGCCAGCTACACACAGTGAATCTTGCTCTGAAGACTGCTTTTCTGATCTGTCCTGATCAGATTTATTGCCTTTGTCTTTTGATTTTGCAAATGCGGTATTGTCACCCAAGGTTTGGGCCAATGGACCTGTAATCATAAATATTGTTAATGCTGCAGTTATTCCTATAGCTATAGTCTTTGTATTATTACTAATCTTAAACATAGTCTTGTAAATGATATAATAACAATTTTATTATCTATATTTCTTAACAGTAATCTATTATATTAATAGGTTATAGAAAACTGCTATTTTTTAACAATATTTTTAAGGTATAAAATCATATCTAACTATTTTATATGCAAAGGTTTTGTTGTTCTCATTGTTATTTAACCATAAATTAAAGAACAGCTTGCCATTTTTATTGTTGAATTATTTGTTAATGTATTGTATCGTATTTATTTTGGATAATATTAAAAAATCCCACTTGAAATGAATACAATTGGAATTGAGGGTTCAGAAAACAACAATAAAAGAACTAAAGCATCCATTGAAATTACTATAGTTGGTGAAGATAAAAAGGGAATTGTTGCTGAGATTACAAAATATATCTTTAATAATGGTGGCAATATTGAAAAGATAAATCAAAACGTTATAAAAGGTCTTTTCGGTATGCATTTGGAGGCTTCTTTTCAAAAGATAGAAAAATCTGTAGTGAAAAAAGAATTGGCAGGATTATCCGATAGATTAAAGATGGAGATACGGGTCCATTTCCATGAAGAAAATAAGATTAAAAATGTTGCAATATTTGTAAGTAAAGAGGATCATTGTCTGTTAAAGATTTTGGATTGTGTTTCACGGGGTGAGATAGTTTCCAATATCTCTATGATAATAGGTTCAGATGAAAAACTAAAGCCTATAGCAGATGCCTATTCTATTCCATTTTTTTATATGGAGCATATTAATCAGAATGAAGCTGAACTCAAGATTCTTCAGTTAATGGACCAATTTGACATTGATCTCATTGTTTTAGCTAGGTATATGCGGATATTGACGCCTAATTTTGTTTGGCGCTATCCTAACAGGATAATAAACATTCACCCCTCATTATTACCTGCGTTTCCTGGTGCACTAGCATATGTTCAAGCCTACGAAAGGGGAGCAAAAATAATTGGGTGTACATCTCATTTTGTTACAGAGGATCTTGATCAGGGACCTATAATAATTCAGGAAGCATTCAAGGTTCTGCCTGACGATACCTTGGAAACAATAAAAAATAAAGGCAGATCAGCTGAATCCGTAGCTTTACTCGAGGCAGTAAAACTCTTCTTAAACGATAAATTGGAGGTTTATTGGGGTAGAGTAAATTATAAATAATTAAATGCCTATATATCGTAAACAATCTTTTTTCTATGATTATTGTATGTTGAAGGAAATAAAAAATTTAAATCAACGCACTTTTTCTGACTTGGTTAATAAGACGTATTCCAATATTGATACCGCCGTTGTCCCTCTTGGCTCCCTTGAGCAACATGGCGAGCATTTGCCTTTTTCAACGGATACAATAATTGTGGAATATTTGTCCAAAATCATTGCAAATAATACCAATGCTTTTTTACTTCCATCACTTTGTTATGGGGTGTCTTTTGAACATGAACCCTTTTTTAATGTCTCTATAAACCACAACATCCTGTTAAATTTTATTTCTGATATCTGTATATCTTTATTTAAACAAGGAATCAACCGTATATACATTATCAATGGGCATCATGGAAACATAGGTCTTTTGCAATATGTTGGACAACACATTTCATCAATATGCCATGAAAAAGGAAAATTCTTTTACTATGTTAATTATTGGCAGATGCTAGACAAAAGCTTTGACCATGCGGGTGAAGTGGAAACATCACTCATGTTGTTTATTTGTCCAGAATTAGTAAGAATGGATTTGTCCAAAAAAGGCATGGAGTTTGACAAACTAACTGGTGATGGCTGTAATACTAGTAATTATGGGGATGTCGTTAGCAAAGCTGGTGTAAACATGTCTATTAATAATCCTGGAGGGTTCGTAAAATTTACTAAAAATGGCATATGGGGAAACCCGTTGGACGCTTCGGTTGAAAAGGGAAAACAAATGCTGTCTCATATTGCCGAAAAAATAGTCTTGTTGATCACAGATGACTGTTACAAATAATATTATAATTAGACTAAATGATGAAATAAATAAATTTATTATAGAGCCTTAATTGATTAACAATAGGTAGGAAAAAAAGTTGTCAGTAGATATGGCCGTTAAAGTTCTAGATGAGAGCCTAGGCAAAGATGTATTAATCAAATTAAAAGGTGGTAAAGTTATTAGAGGTAATTTACAAGGTTTTGATCAACATATGAATTTGTTATTGGAAAGTTCTGTCGAAATATTGGAAGAAGGTAAATCTGATGAAATAGGAAATATTGTTGTGAGGGGGGACAATGTGGTGATTATTTCCCCTCCACAGTTTAAATAAGATTATCAAACAAAGAGGTAGTGGGGAATGACGAAAGGCACTACATCAATGGGTAAATTTACCCGAAAGAAAACACATATTCGATGTAGAAGATGTGGACATAATTCGTTTCATAAACGAGGTAAAACCTGTTCTAAGTGTGGTTATCCTGATCCCAAAATAAGAAAATACAATTGGATTAAAAGACGTGTAAAGTAGTATTTACCTGTTTAAATATATAAAAAAAAATATTGTTTAAAAAACATTTGATTTTGGCATAAATGTTAATAGTGGATTTTATAGTTGTTTTTGGATCAATTATTTTAGGTGCCCTGTGTGCTTTATTTGTTAACAGGTTCTTAAAAACAAATAAAGAAGATAAAATTGGTCTATCCAATGACATACGTTCTGAGTTCAACAACCTTGTTTTAGAAAAGGATGTTGCTCTAGAAGCAATAAATAAAATTAATCAGTTTTTTAGTGAAAAAAAAATAGACTCTTATGAAAAAGATAGACTTTTGTTAAAGTATGGTAAACTATTGGAAAGTTATGATAAGCGTATTTTTAAATTGCAACCATCTTTGGAAATGCATGATATATATCTA
>JBKJYK010000287.1:0-13063 GCA_046715515.1 Candidatus Nitrosocosmicus sp. | reverse complement strand
ATCAAGTACCGTTTCAGATTTTGAAAATGGCGCCATAAAGGGAACAGGGGAATTACTTCCTACAGTAAAAATAAATTACAAAGCCAAAGGACAAACCCCTAATTATGAGCCAATTATTGTAAAAGCTGACAAAACCCGGATCAGCCAAGTATTGTCGAATCTTTTGAGTAATGCAAACAAATCCAGTATTGGTATGGAAGATGAGGGCATTAATATTGTTGATGTAAATCTAAAAAGAATTAAAGAAAACAAAGGTAACTTGCAACATCAAAAACTCAATCAACGCCATGAAGAACAAGGATTTGTTATTATTGGTGTTCGGGATCAAGGCTCTGGCATAAATACGGAACTACGGAATAAATTGTATGAAAAATTTGCTACAGGCTCTTATGGTGGCACTGGTTTAGGGCTTTTTATATCAAAGAATATTGTTGAATCACATGGAGGGAGGTTATGGTTTGAGGACAATAAAGATGGAAAAGGAGTTACCTTTTACTTTACCCTACCGGTATTTTACGAAAAACCTTTGGAATCAGTTGGCGAATTTCATGTCAAAAACGAGCAAAAAAATATTACATCAAATAAAAACATTATACCAAAGTTTTTTCATCCGGTTTATTCAAAAAATAGCGATGTTAAAAAGATACTATTAGTAGATGATGATCTTGACGTTAATATTACACTAAAAAAAGTTTTAGAAGAAAAAGGGTATATTGTAAGTGCATTTAGCAATCCTTTAGATGCACTAAAAGAATATAAAAAAAATATATATAATTTAGTAATTCTCGATATTAAAATGCCACATATGAGTGGATTTGAGCTATATGGGAAAATAAGAAAAATGGATAACAAAGTTAAAGTTTGTTTTCTCACTGCTGACGAGGTTAATCTAGATGATCATCGCGAAAGTATAACCAACAATTTGTTTCTTCGAAAGCCAATTGAAAATGATACGTTACTAGATGCAATAGAAAATATTAGAAATCGATAAGTTTTCACTGACTGTTCATTAGTCGGATCAAACTGCAATGATTATTGAGATTGTCAGAACAGGCCAATTAGAGATAAAAATATTATTCTAATAAAACAAAGATTAAGAAATGTCAATTGTGATAAAAAAATTAGTCAATCATAGTTTATTTAATAATTTCATTACCATAATAATATTATTACAAGCTGCAGTATTGGTGTTAGAAACAATTTCCGAATTAAAAAACTATAAGGCACTTTTTAACTTGATAAACGCCTTTGTGTTATCTATTTTTATAATTGAAGCTGCATTAAAGATATTTTCATCATATCCCCATATTTCAAAATATTTCAGAGATGGTTGGAATATTTTGGATTTTTCCATAATAATACTTTCACTTTTGCCTCTTTCTGGAGGTTATACTACTGTAGCCCGATTGATTAGACTTTTGAGAGTTGTACGATTGACAAATCGATATAAGGAGATGTCAATTGTAGTAATGACAATTATCAAATCTTTACCAAGTATGGTAAATGTGCTACTACTTTTATCTCTAATATTCTTTATCTATAGTATTGCGGGCTATAACTTATTTAGTGATGTTGATGCTGGTCATTGGGGTACATTACCAACATCTATGTTAACTTTATTTCAAATATTAACCTTAGAAGGATGGGTAGAAATAATGTCTTCTGCAACTAATGCCAATCCATTATATGGACTTTATTTCATAAGTTTTATCATGATTGGAACGTTTATTGTAATTAATATATTTGTTGCAGTAATTGTTAAGAAATCAGAAGAGGCATATAAACAAATAGAAAACACAGTTACAACTCCCGTAACACAAAAAGAGATATTGTCAGAGATAAAAGAGATAAAAAAAAAAATTGAAGATTTAGAATCAAAGCTAAAGACATAGTTAATCTAAACATGATTAGGAAAAGTATATTTTTATTGCATGTTACGGTTATTAGAAATCTAATTTTAATGTTAAGTTGTACTGGGAAAACCTATTTTTTTAATTGGAATACTTTTTTTATTGTGTAGATTAATTATGAGAATTACAAACTAAACAAGGATTGTGATTTGCCGTTGTTATAATTTTCATCATTAATAAAATGATACCTTATTTTATTGTATAAAACATACTGAGATTAAGAAACTAATTAAAAGCAAGTAAAAAGAATAATACAGTCACATATCGTTTTTTTGAAAGCCATGCAAAATAAATAATTATTTTGTCATAACCAAAAACTATGTCACATTTATATTAATCGTTTGATTTATATCGTATTCGCCAGTTCTTTGCACTGTTATTTTAATCTCCCAATTGCCTTCTTGACTTATGAAGCTACCCGTCGATGCATATTTTCCTGCTTCTATCTTATCCATCGTATCAACAATGGGGACTATATTTATAGCAGGATTGCTAAATTCTAAATACACATTCTTGATATTTTCAACCGCAGTACCATTCACAGATGAAGATTGAATGGTGAAGGTGTTTTGACCTACCTTAAATGGAGATATAACAAAATTCAATACAACGTTATCTGCTGTAACATTTTTGGAATACAGAGAAGAGTCATTTGTGGCAGTTTGCTGTTGATTTTGATTTTGGCTGCTCTCAGAGTAAGAAAATACATAGGAGCCTTTGGTAATATGACCATCAGCTTTTGATAATACCAACCAATTTACTGTGTAAATTCCTGGTGTTAGTTTGGATTTATCAAGTGAGGTAGAAAGAGATTTACTTGAATCTAACACTTTTAAATCATTGTTATCTATCCTTTCATTATTTGAGTCAATTACTTTTAAGCTACTTGCTCTTGGTTCGGGACTCTCGGTAAATGTGATGGTTACATTATCAGGAAGTAATTGTGTTGAATTCACGATTTGATTCGGTTCGGGGTTATAGGTGATAGGGCTTGCATGCCCATAGACAGGTACAAATGATAAACTCGAGGCAATAAAATAAAATATGGCAAGAAAGATAACAGCAATTGTTAAATTCATAGTATTATTTACAATTGTAATGTAATAACCATTATTGTACAACTATCGAATTTCCTAATAAATTCATGCTAATACATCATAGCAAAGTTAACTGCTTTTCGTATCAGAATCATCATTATTATTAGATGGTGATGACGGTGATGTTTGTTGTTGTTTTGATTTTTTTTAATCTTTGTGCAATTTTCCATCCGTATTTTATAATATATGGGGAGAGAATAGTGGTAATCATGGTCATAGTCCCTACCATTGGCAACATTATAGAACTGGTTGCTCCGATATCACTTCCGCCCTTTGCTACAACCAGTGCCAATTCTTCCCCGGAGGATGATAAACCAATAACGGTCCTAACAGAAGTTATTTTGTCTATACGCTAAACTCTCGCTGAAAGAAATACTGTGATAAATTTTGCACTGATTGATACAGCGATCAATACTAGTGTGGGAACTATAAACATGGACATCAGATTAAAGTCAATTAAAGCTCCAACCGATACAAAGAACATGACTGCAAAAATATCTTTCACAGGAGTACCCAATACACTTGTGACTGAATGAGATTTAGATTCAGCTATAAGAACTCCAGCAAAAAATGCACCAGCAGCAACATATATCCCCAGCTGGAAAGAGACGAATGCAAGAGCAAAAGCTACCCCAACTGCTGCAACAATTAATACATCATGATGATTAGTCCTTGCAATAACATCAATTAACCTAGTATGGTTTTTGAGCCTATTACCAAAACTCCAACGAGAAATGCAATTGTTATTTCAATAGATATCATAATTTCATTTATAGAGATATTACCGCTTGTTCCTGAAGATTGAAAAATGGCTAGTAACTATATGACAATAATATCTTCAATTATCGCAGTCCCCAGAATTAACTGGGCAGATTCATCTTTCATCATATGCAATTCACCTAATACTCTCATCACTATAACAGTGCTTGTTACTGAAATTGCCAAAGCTAAAAACAGACTGTCATAAAAACAAAGTCCTAATGCCTGTGCGGTCAAAAAGCCCACCATCAAAGTTCCAAAAGCCGCACTAACCGCAATAATCGTGGCTTTTTTCCCATTCTCTTTAGTTTTTGTATTGGAAACTCCAGTCCAACAGTGAAAAGCAACAGTATTACTCCAAGTTCCGCAAACAGATTGAGAACCTCGCCATTATGAATCAAACTAAACGGTGAGGTATGGGATCCGATTATGAATCCTATTACAATTGGTTGCCTTAATCTATAGAAAATCAACGTCAATGCCGACGCTATTATCATTATAACAACTAAATCTTGTAGTATTTGCTCAATAGGTACAGCCACAGGGAAAATGATGTACAATCCAATTATGTATTATAGAATTAAATACTTTTTTCAATTTGGAATGAAGCTGATTATTTTTAGAGGGAGTTATAGTCATTAAAATACTATAGATATTAATATCGACACGGATATTGCGTTAACATTTGATATCCACAATCCGTTTATATAAAAAAAAGATGTCCTTAAGATTTAACTTGTTTCCCACCAAAGCGATACCATAAAAATTCTTATAATAAGACAAAAATAATAAACTTTTTGTGCTATGCTGATTTTATAAATAAAAATTGCTCCAAAAAAGAAGCTAATCTCCAATAATAAGTAATTGTATAAGTCCTAAATGTTGAGCACTTTGCAAATATATTTCCTACTACGATTTTTAGTTGCCATAATAAAATTTCTTAATTCTTTTGTCCATGGATTTTTTATTCTAAGATGATTTTACATTTTCCGTGACTTTTCTTACTCTTTTTTTTCTACCAATCCTGCAGCCATTTCTACGGCATAAACATTATCATACTTAATTCCATCTTCCAGGTTATTTTGAACTGCTTCAAATACATCATTGATTCTATTTCCCATTGATGGAGACTTTCTGTTTATGTGACTCTTTATCTCATCCTTGGTTGCTGGAAATTGTAATCCCTCAAGTAGATTTGCCATTTTAGATGCAACATCTCTATTGGTTACCTCATTTACAGGCGGCTCCCCAGTCAGATCTCCAACTCTTTCTGTTGTAGAGCCAATTCCTGATTGGGTTGGATCGGTATAGTTTCGATCATCTGATACATAAGACATATCTATTTATTTGCATCTATAGAGATTTATATTATTCTAATAAGTATATTCAAAGCCCAAATAATTCTTATTCCATAAATCAAAGGATCTTAACTTGCAGACGTTTTACTACAATCAAAATTATAAAAAGGTATAGAAATAATAATTTAATATGATTATATTGTAAATCAATCTCATTAAATCCATTCTCTTATTAATAAAAAAACAATATGTTTATTGAAACTTGTTATTACTATTTTTTATACGTCTTTATCAAATTTTAATGAATTAAAAACTTAATGGTCTCTACACGGGTTTTAGGTGATTTATTTATTATTTGTTTTTATTTGATAGAGAAAAATCACATAAAAATTGTAATTACAACAATGTAAAAACAATTCACAATGTATCTTACAAGGGATATAATATTGGTAAATATGTCATTGTAAAATTGGATTTCAAGTATTTGTAGATCGAAAATCGGGTTATTACGCAGGCATTCAGAGCACTTGTAACAATTCTGTTTTATCTATATTTTGATTATGGCTTAGAGGTCAACCAAATAATAACGAATCTAAATGTAAATATTGAATAAAGGCCTTTCTGGGTGGAAAAAAACCTCCTATTACTTGAACTATTATCAAATCCTGTTTTCTTCATCATCATATATAACTATATAATAAGTCTAGCAAAAAAAAGTCTTGATAAATATTGATCATTGAAGTTTTTAGATTGACTTATAGAAACATGGTAGCCTCAGTTGACAAGGTATTCCTGATATGGCAAGTTGTCTTTCCGATCTTTTACATTTTCATATCGGGTTATTCTTACTCTGCATTAATTGGTAATCAAGGTATCCGAATGGGCGATATATTTGTCTCTTACCCATCATATTTAGCAGTAGGCATGATTGGTTTTAATGTTATGAATAGCAGTACTGTAGCCGGAAGTATTATCTGGAATGATAAGAGGAATGGCATGTTTCATCAATTACTTGTAATGCCCTTTACCAAACTCCAATACATAATCAGTAATCTTGTGACCATCATGATTATGGGATTGGCAAGTGCACTATTAATCTTAATAGTAGGGTTACCAACCATGTTAGGTAGTGCAAATCCTACATTATGGAGTATACCTTATACAATTTTTGCAATAATTATCGGTTCCATTTTTTTTGGTTCTTTTACCGTTATAATATCCACTAGGTTAAAAAGTAGTGAAGGGTTTAATGTAATAAGTAATGGCATATTTTTGTTTTTTGCATTCGCAAGTTCTACGTTTTATCCAGCAGAGGGCGTAACTGAACCACTCAGAACAGCATTTTACATAAATCCTTTAACATATATAGTTGATATAACAAGAGCTGGAATATATTCACAGATAACTGATTTCACCATTTTGGAAGTTATCATTATTTCCATATTGTCATCCATAGCCTTTTTAATTGCGGCTGTTTCCATGTTAAGGGTAAAAATCTAATGGCTATATAACATTGAGTTTTCCATTATTTATCATTTACCATATTTAAGAATACATCTTCCAAAGAAGCAGGCTCAATTGTGATGCTATCAATTTTTATATTGTTTTTTGAAAAGTCTTCCATTATTTTAGTCAGAATTTGTTGAGAATTAATTGATTTTATCTTAAAACCATTAACCCCATTAACCTCTATTTTGGAATCATATGCAATGTTGTTTATCCGAGGCAGGATTGACAAGGCAGTAGCATCCTTTACCTTCAAGTCAATAATATTGTTTTCACTATATTTATGCTTTAGACCATTAGGCGTATCAAAAGCAATAATCTTTCCCCTGTTAATAATAGCTACCTCGTCGCATAGATATTCGGCCTCCTCCATTATATGTGTTGTAAAAAATACCGTTAGACCCGATTTTACCTGTTTTTTAATATAATCTAAAAGCATCCTTCGTGCAGAAGGATCTAAACCAACAGTAGGTTCATCAAGAAAAAGCAGGTCCATATCGTGCATGAATTCCCTAGCAACTTGAACCCTTCTTTTTTGGCCTATTGACAGCTCGTCATTTTTTGTCTTTCGAATTTCTTGAAGATCAAAGGCATCAATAATTTCATTTACTTTACCGTATCTTGCTTTTCCTTTAATTACCCATAACAATCCGTACAGATCTAGTGCTCTTTCCACTGTCAGATTGTTTTCAGAACTGGGTTGTTGCGATACTACACCTATTTTCTTTCTAATATCAGATGCCTGCTTAATAATATCTTTACCAAATATAAAAACATTTCCTGCGGAGGGATTTAACAACGTTGTTAGGATTTTTATTGTGGTACTTTTTCCAGCTCCATTGGGTCCAAGAAATCCAAACACCTTTCCATAATCAACACTAAAAGATATTCCATCCAGTGCTATCCTTTTCCCCCCATATTCTTTTCTTAAATCTGATACCTGAATACAAGGATAATCATTAGATTCTTTAACCAAAATATTACTATATATATTAAAATGGTTAGTTAATATGAAGTTACTTTCCTATTGTGTTAATGGTTAATTGTTTGATAATTAATTAGTATTATGACTGATTTATTAAATAAATTGAATTAATTTCGTATATCTGATATATTGTTATGGTGCATATACATAATGGAAACTGCAGTTTTGATTAATGGATTTTGCTAAATCTTTTATTTTCTTTAATTAAAAATGCCTTAATTGCATTAAATTCGTATTTATTATTATATCTGATAAAATCTTTTAGATATATAAAAAATATTGGAAAGCAAATGTTTAAAACCATCATTTTATTTTATATATAATCGTAATTTGGTATTAATTTTATAGAAAAAAGGCAAATTTAAAGTATATAGAAAATATACTTTTCCTTCTTCCTTATTATCAATTGCAAAAATGCAAATCTCTTCTTATATCCATTTTCTTGTTATAAACAAGAGATTACCAATTGTTTATGTATTGTAAATCATCTTTCTTTTAGATATCAAAAGATTCCGATATATCGCAAATGAATATTTTTCCTTGGAATGATCCACCTTTTTTAATTGACTCAATTATATCATTTACTTTGGAATCTGGAACAATAGTTTCGACTCTTGTCCTTCTAGCGAATCCGGGAACATATTTTTCTTGTGTTTTATATTCGATTGGCCTTTCGTTGAATTTTCTCTCTAATTCCCCCTGACCCATGATATTAAAATATGAAATGCCTTCAACCTTATTTTCGTATAATATTTGTCTAATGATATTAAACCTATTTTCTGGAATATATATAATTAATCCCTTCATATCATTTATTTCAATTTTTATCATATAAAAGTTAAACTTTATTTATTTTGTAAAGATGTTTAACTATTACCTAATGTTTGTAGATTGAAGGAATTGCTTAATTTTATGGGCCACCTACATATTTTTAAGATGGTCCTGTTTTTTTTGCCCTTAATAATACATAATCGATAACTCCATGGTTTGAGGATTCTTTCATATCTAATAGCGATCTGTAGAGAACAGTTTCTAAAAACTTTGGATATTCTTTAATTACGATATTCTTCAATGCCGCTCTGTTTTCAATATAGTAGTTAGCTAAAGGCACATATACACTTGAGCCTATGTGTTTGGTATCTTCAATTTGAAAGCCATGAGTATTAATCATTGACTTAACAAATTCTAACTTGTAATGTTCTGAGGCCCAGGTTACAGATAATATTCCAAGTCTCAAAAATGATGGTAATGAGGCAAAGTGAGAAACATTTTTCAGTACTGGCATGGCAATTACCAAAAGTCCAGATCTTTTCAATACCCTGCTTGATTCTTGAATAAACCTGGATAGAGGTTTAAAATGCTGAGCCGATTCAAATGCAATAATCCTATCTACATAATCGTTTTTTAACGGAAGCATGGTAGAGGTGGCATTTATATGAAATATATTATTATTATTTAATTTGTTACTCTGAAAAGGGGCAATATGATCGTCTTTTGTTTTATTATTTGAATTGAATGCAATAGCAGTCCTCAATTGCTGCAGGTTAATGTTTAAACATAAAATTTCCAAAAGGTTATATTGTGAACCCCATTGAAGTGCAGGAGCAGAATATCCACTTCCAACATCTATTAACTTTCTTGCTTTGTCCAATGATGCAAATTTCCCAATCATATCAGATAAAGCATGTTGTGCTTCCAACGGATTTTGAGTATTGTCATTCCAGTAACCAAAATTGAGCATATTACCTCCACTTATAATTTGCATTAGCCTTGAAAAGGAATTATAAAGATTAATGACATCGCGCTCGTTGCGCCTAAAAGCTAATAGGAGTAATTCTACTGGGCTGATCAAAAGCAATATCAAAGAAGATGGTATTAGGTATTTTTATCTATTTAATTATAATAGCCCCATAACGTGTTTTTACAATAGTTAAAGTGCTTAAATTTTTAAACCATAATATTTTTGCAGACGCAGATATATCAATAGAAAAATACCTATAAATTAATTCGGATAAATCATTATTGGTTAACTTAACGCATTACTATGGAGGGAATAAAAAATATCAGGATTATTGTTTGATTATTTCAATTAAGCGAGATTGGAAAAGTATTTTATAGTTGCTATAATCTTTTGGTTGTTGATTTGTTTTTTATACTACGAAAACGAAAACTTTATTTTTACTAAAAGTAGTTCTGTTTTAATTTGGATGTCAATTAGGTCTTGTACAGATAGTAATATCCATAAATATCCCAAATTCTGGTAATCGTTATTATTTTTGTAGATTTTTTGTCCATAGTTTTCTGAAATGTATATTGTGATTATAACCTACTATCTATTGTTTTTGATTCAAAACTAAAAACTACACAATTATTGTTATCGGTTCTAATGCATTGTTTTTTGAATATCTGTATATTTACCCTTAAAACAAAGATTCTGTTTATTTGTTTTGCCATTTTAAATTCATATGATACTAATTGACATATATCGTAACATAGGAATCACAATTTCGTAAGCGTAATCATTAAATCTAACATCCAAAAATCGAGTAATGCATTTTAGCGTATATTTTTATTATTACCTAGTCATTATCTGTTAATATTTTTTATTGATAAAATACAATTTAAAATAACCTTAAAAAAATAACATTTTGATTATGTTACTAAGAACATTTGTTTTACAAGAGATTTATACTTTTTCTCTACAAAATTAACAATGATGACTATATGTTTGGTATACCGGGTATTAGTGGTTAGAATATAAAATAATTATTTATTCATTGATACACAATACTATAACATAGATAGTGAATTTCGCTGAAATATTTTTGGTCATTGGTTTTGCATTATCTACCGTAACGATAATTGGATGGTATGGTGTAAGGGTCTATAGAAATTATATCCACAAAATGAAATTAGAGAAAGAGAAATCTCTGAATCCATAGCAAGGCAACAGCATGTCATAGAAAGATGGAAGCGTAAGGTTCTAAGACCATGATGCATTGATGAGTCATATCGATAATTACCATTATTTCTATAATATGGGATTAGAGAAAATGTTGGCTCAAACTATGAAGAAACTAAATTATGGTCTATTATATTTGAGTAATAATCCGACGAATACTATTGTTAAATTAAATGTGGACTATTCGATATCAAACGAAAAAAGAAAATGCGCCTTAACACTTTTTGTGGTCTATTAAACGTTAATTAACCAACCATAAAGAAAATTTGTGAAAAGTTTTATAACTCCTTTAGAGATTGGGCAAAAGATAATTGATATCCATCAGGGTCTCTTACGTGAAAATATCTTTCGCCCCATTTAGCATTTTCCGGTTTGGATTCTATAATAATTAGTTTTGAGAAAGAATCATCATTATTTAAATAACAATACAGTGCATCTACATTATCGGCATGAAAAATTATTCGTCCAAAGTCTTTTAATTTGTTTTCAAATAAAATATCAGGGTTTGCCAATTCTAGATTTAGATGTGTTTGTTTGCCAAAATTATCTTCAAGCGTGAATGTTGTAAAGTTTTTTGAAGAATAGGTTAAAGTAAATCCTGGAATTCTAGAATAAAATCCACATGAATTGGTCATATCATTTACAAATAGCGTAACAGCTGATATCCGATTTAATTTCATTAAAATGTAATATAACATCACCAAATAAAAATAATAAAGGATTGCTAACCACATCATTAGTAGAAGAAAACACTATTTGGTGGAGTTGATCTTTCAGTACAGGGAAAAGAAATTGGCAACAGACATCTGGCACTTTTTGTTTCTATTGAGAATTTCTATTTTGTTTTATAAAGCAAGTCATTTTTCTTATACAATTTATTCAAATTGTTTTATTTAACTGGACTTGATCCAATCCCCATAATCATATTTGATTGGTAATAATTCAAATGCAATAGCATCATAAATTATTGCCATTTTTCTTGTTGGATGGCTAATAATATTTTTATGTATGTTGTTAGTTTGGATTTTAAGAATTACTTCTATATAGTTTTGTAACTAATATAAGATATCAAAATGGCATTAAGATGTCCAACAGATTATTGAGAGGCGGATTATTTATAAGCGTTTGAATAAATAATTAATAAATCACAACATATAGACAAAATTTTTTGATATACATATTAATACTTTAATGCTTCTTAATAATAAATGACTTATAATAATAATAATTCCAATTCCAATGATAATAATCAATCAAATAATAAAAAAAAGCCAGTTACCCCAACTTTAGGTGAAGCGGTTAAAGAAGCTATAGAGACAGGTAAGGAAGTGGTTGTGGAAGGGCCGATTGATGCGGGTGATCTTACCAGGGTTAATGCAGACAGTCTTTTTAATACTAATGAACAGGAAAGAACCAATAAAGAAATAGTTAATGGAATGGTTGGGTCTCTTGATGAAGGGGATGAATCTAAAATCCCAATAGATGTAAAGGATACTTCTGAAGGAACATCATTAGTAGAAGATAGAATAATAATCAATCCTAAAATTTCAGAAGTTAATGAAGCTACTGTTACAACCGTCACAACAATACCGACAGAAGGGGGAATAGAGGTAGAAGTGCAGACAGAGGTAGAAGTACCAGTTGAAGATAAAGACAAAGAGGTAGAGTCGGAATTAAAATTAAAGGTTTAATCACCGACTTTGTCTACAGAAGTTCCCATAACGGCTGAACATACACTACTTTTACCCTCATCCACAACATCAGATTTAGAAAAAGGAAAAACAGCAACCGGTTTGGACACCCATACAATTCAACAAAAATTATCCAAAGACGGTTCAGATTCTAAACCCATGATAACTGGTATAAATAAAAAAACGGATAAAACAATGAACGAGTCTTCACAATATCCTATTACAAATGACAAATCTCAAAAGATGACACCCAAGGCCACAAATAATGTAGTAAATGATTACATTAAATTTCAAGATCAAGCAATAAACTCTCTTTTAGGTGCATATATCCCAATTCTTGATACTACTAATAATATGTTTTTGACCAATCAAACATTATATGGCAGGATTTTAGAGATATGTTCTAAATCTTCTACCATTTATACAGAAAACACTATCGCATTTGGTAAAATGATAAACGAAATTGCTAAAGCAAATATCTTTGCATATAGTAACTTATTGAACATAGCAAAATAAACTCGAAAAGAAATCTATATAACCATAAAGAAACCATTTATTTTTCTTTTCTTACTTTAACTTTAAGAACCAAAAGATATTAATCAATAAACTAAAAAACCAACTACAACAAAAGATAATGTCTGTACTATTTTATGTTACCATAGAGATTGTATATGCCTCCTGTTGTCTTATGCATATAACCCCATATGTCCGGATTAGCTGGTAATTGCATAAAAGTATTTTTTTGTTTGTTGTCTAATTTATCAAATAATTTTTGGCCAATTATTATATGATCTGGTTCCACGAGCGAAGTCATTTTTACTACTATGCTTATTGTATATCCTATAAGGTCAAGAT
>JBKJYK010000286.1:0-9271 GCA_046715515.1 Candidatus Nitrosocosmicus sp. | reverse complement strand
GTGTGTTTTTTCGCAAAATGAAGAGATAGAAAAAAACAATTTCGTTGTTTTCGGAAAATTTCGTTGTTACCAAAAAAGTTTATATAAAGTTTCTATGATTTGATAATGATTGTCGTATTATTGCAATCCTATTTCACGTGGGATTACTTTTATTTTTATGACTGTGGTATTTCTAATGATATTTTTACACTTTTTCTCAAGCGATACTGTTTATTCTCAACCTGTTTCTAACTCCATACCGAAAGAGAATAACACTACTTATGTTAAAAACTACACGTCATACATTGATTCATCTAAAAATATTGTAGTTGTTGGTCAGGTTATGAAACAAAGTGATCAGGCTTTTCCTCAGAACGTGACAGTTGGTATGCATGTATATAATAATCTCACTGGGACTGATGAGGTGTTAACCGAAAAACAATATGGCCCAATACTATATAAGAATAATGACCCCTTTCCTTTCAAATTTGTAATAAATTCAACCAAATATTCCTTATTAGATGAATTCGCTCCCTTTGTTTTTGAAAATGAAAATGTAACAGGTTCTTTTACAAAGATTAATACTTTTGAGATAGATTATCCTATAATACCACAAGGGCCTTCTAAGAAGCTCTATGGCAACATAACAAATACTGGTCCTTTTCAGATTGATAATCTAACATTATTTGCCATTGCCCGAGATAATAAAAGCACCCAGGTTGATTCAGTTAAAACTCTCATACCTTCGATAAAACCCTATGAAACAACTAGCTTTACCTTAACACCCAACCCCGCCATAAAAGATAGCGTTCATTACTACAGTTGTGTTGCAGGAGATGCAGAAGACATGATGATTGGAAAATACAAAATGTTTACCATATCCAATTTCAAGGTACTAGGCTATAAGCATTCAGGCCTAATGGTGTTGGATACATTGAATTACAACAAGAGTAACCATCAACTAAATATGAAACTAAACAATGTGTACCCTGCTCCCGGAGCTTTAACACTTCAGTTAATGCCAAATCAAACTAACCCTATTTCAGTCTATTTGGATGGACAACCGTTTAAATCGGCTGAAATAAATTATCTTGAAAATATGATGCAGGTAGATATGAGCATTCCTCAAGGTCCTCACGATGTGGTTTTATCCAATGTTGAAGAATATCAATAACATTGAGTTTCAGAAAAATTTTATCCTGTCTAAATAAATTTCCTAGCCATAAAACTTGCCCATTTTTTGCCAAAGTTAAAAAATACTCTGTGGCTTAGCATTAGAGATTATGATTGCTGGTAAAACATGGGTTGTCTGCTGTAATAAAGAGCCTTATGATGTTTATATTGGCCGACCATCAAAGTGGGGAAATCCATTCAAAATTGGAAAAGATGGATTAAGGCAAGAGGTGATACAAAAGTATAGAATCTGGAACCTAGCCAATCCGCAATTAGTCAATCAAATTCACTCTGAATTACGGGGAAAGACTCTTGGCTGCTGGTGTAAGCCAGAAGCCTGCCACAGCGATGTTTTGGCAGAACTGGCCGATAAAGATGGGCAAGAACCGTAGCATATAACACAGCTCAAACGCACCATGGATACCGTGTGTGTATGGTCAAGCAATACGCAATAATGGACGATAAAAAGTAAAATGCACCGACAGAACAATGATAAATCTTCTCAACACTATGGAATTGGCAAAATGGTGGGACGGCATTTGTTACTTGAAAACATGGCAATACCTATTATCATCAAATCCATATTGGGTAAAGCAACCATGAAAAATTTCTGATGGTATGCTACAAAAAAATCGGTAAGGCTGAGTAATAATGTAAAACAAATAAAATCAAAAGCGGGAAATTACAATAAATCTTGAACGACCTTGGATCATGTTTCTAAAGTAACTGCGCTTGTTCACAATTCTTCTTCTTCTTCCTACGATGTTTCCAAACCACCTACTACAATATCTTCTCATTTCATTGTGATAGTGATTATTACAGCATTTCTTGAAAAAAATCAAGCTAAATTATTATTAAAGAGACTACTAGCTTATTATTTGATGCTTTTAACTAAAAAAACAAATTTTTCAATTGTATTTTTCCTTGTATTGTTATTAACTCCTGTTATGATTTGTGATGTAAATTCCCAACAGTTGCCCAATTCTCAACAAAACAACGATAGCTTCATTATTGATAATGTCAGTGATAACAATAACGATTCCGTATATCCACAGGTGGCCTCTTTTGACGATAATGTATATGTTACATGGGAGGAAAGTATGACTGGCCTCAATCGTCTAAATTATGATATACTTTTAAAGTCTAGCACGGATGGCGGACGCACCTTTGGTGATGTGATAAACCTTTCCAACAACACTGGATTTTCTGAGCATCCCCAGAAATCTGTTAACGGACGCAATGTTTATGTGGTATGGGCAGATGATACCTCCTCCAATAGGGATATTTATATTACTGCTAGCACGGATGGCGGACGCACCTTTGGTGATGTGATAAACCTATCCAACAATGCTGAAGACTCACACAATCAAGAGATTGATGTAGTTGGGAATAATGTGTATGTGACATGGCAGGATACCGAAAAAAACCTAAATGGTAGTAGCAGTGTATCTTTCATAACAAGCACGGATGGCGGACGCACCTTTGGTGATGTGATAAACCTATCCGACAACGCTGGAACATCCTCATTTCCCAAAGTATCTTCATTTAAAAATAATGTTTATGTGATATGGAACCTCGACAGTGAAGATGAGGCAAGCACCCTAAACGGAAAAGTAGATGGCATTTTCCTTATCAAAAGCGCCGATAATGGCAATAGTTTTGGTAAGGTGATTAAATTAAACCTTGATGAAAAGCCTGGTGAGGCACAGATAGCTGCTAATGGCAATGATGTTTATGTGGTATGGGGCTCTCCTGACCCATCCGTTAGCCGGAACAACATTGGAAACAATGGGAGTAACGATGGAGGTGTTGCTGTTGTTAGTGGCGGTATCTTCTTTATCAAAAGCGCCGATAATGGCAATAGTTTCACTGCACCACTTTTTATAGAGGGATCATTCAATAGTTCGTATAATGTGGAAATGATTTCGCATTCTGATGAACTGATCATTGCAGTACAGGGATCTGTTAATGAACCTGAGAGAAATCAAGATATATTCATGATGAAAAGTTTGGACAGGGGTAACTCTTTTAGTGATGCTCTAAATATAAGTATCAATGCTGGAGTGTCGGAATGTCCTTCTGCTGCCGTCTCTCTTGATAATAACATATTTCTCACATGGCAGGATAACACTCCAGGAAACAATGACGTGTTATCAACTATAATATAATTTTGTAATGGATTTGCAGAAATTGGATAATGTGAGTTTGGTAGAATTTCAAACCATGTCTAATGCATTAAGCAAATGTTTCAACCAAAAGAAAATCTATTTTTGATTGTAAGATCTTTGTTATGTGTGATTATCAAAAATTTGTAATTATTGGAAATATTCTGCCTTGCTGATTCTGGAGATCTTAAACCGCTGTGTTTTGGGTAAAAGGATAATTATGGCATTAATTTTACAGATGGCCATATTGTCAAGTAACGAAAAACAATATATGTTTGTGTCTGTGATTGCCGATTCTATTGCTAAATGTTGTGTTTTATGTACTCAATTAAAGCCCGTGTAATATGTGTTATTTTCGTTAAATTATGTGACAACTATAATCTTTAGAAATTCATCATTAATCTTTAAAATATTATTAAATATGCAAATTATATAGATATTTGTTATGTTTATTACCTCAAAAATTTATTATAGTAAAGATTTTATGTTTTGGTAATCATGGTTTAACAATGAAAACATTATCTTTTGTGGCTTTTTCTTTAGTTGCAATTTTATTAGCAACAATAAACATAGTCTCACTATCAACATCGTTACAGTATAGTTTTGCACAAAGCAGCAACAACAATGTTACCATGGCGGGTATGAACATGACCACTAACAACACTACGATGATGCCTAGCGACAATCAAAATATGGCTATTGGCAAGGACTATCACAATTATGATATGGAGCAAAAGCATGAAAAAATAAACGGAACTATAAACATGATGAACACAATGTATCAATCTCTTGGTTCAAAGTTCAATGTAAGTTTGATTCAGGCGATAAGTACTGCTGAACAAACAATAGGCAATGGCTCAGAAGCAATGTCCGCAAATGGTGAAGAAAAAGACGGTTTTCTTGTATATTCTATAGTTTTAGGAACCCCTGATATGAAATTCTACCATGTTATTGTTGACCCTGGAAATGGACAAGTTTTGGCATCAAATGAGATATCGATGATGGAATGGATGATGACAATGCATTCAGCAGGACAACACCAAGATAAGGATATTATGTTGGAAATGCACCAAGGCTATGACAAACAGGGTATGATGATGGATTACCAAAACCAATGGTGAGAAATTTCAATAAATAGCCTATAAATTGGCTGTTTGACAAGATCTTTTTTTATTTACATTTCCAATTTTACATGTAAATAGCCAAATTCATTATCTTGCTTTGAAAATGAACATCATGGTCTAATTGAATTCAGTTTCCTCTGTTCCCTGATATTTTAGAAATGTAATAATTATCGACATGACATCAACTTCACTATCTTTTGGCCTTATTAGTTTGGCAATTTGAAGCACTTTGCGAATGTCTTTGTCGTTATTCAATAACAGTTTTTCGGCGATCATGTTTGAGATGGTCGAAGGGAAATTAAATTTAGATCTCAACAAGTTTTCTGATACGAGCATAAACTCCTCATCAGTATATTCTGGTAGGTAGTATGTTTGAAACCTGGAAAGCAAAGGTTTACTTAGTCGCTCCTTGCTATTTGAGGTTCCAAACACTATGGGGTTATTCATTTTGAACCGAATTTTTTGGGATTTGAGCGTTACGTTTACTTCTCCACTCTCCAGCAAACCCAATAAATTTGATTGATCATTTTTTTTTAATTTATCGATTTCATCAAATAGGATATATTTAGCATTTTTGTTTTTGTACAGTTTGTCAATAATCCCAGCTCCACTTGCATTTGATGCATCAATCGGTACACAGTTTTTTACATTATCTTGTATACATCTTATGAATAATGTCTTTGAAGTGGCGGGAGGCCCAACTAAAAGAACATTAACATTGTGTTCTGAAACAAGTGCACGATATAGATTTGTTTTGAGGTCGTCATAAGAATAAACCTCATTAAACAAATTTGATGCCTTTTCCTCAATGGTGGAACCCGGAATATTTCTGACGAATATGTTCTGAGAATTAAACACCCCAAAAACCATGTATACAATGGGAATAAATGTCGCGGTATTTTTCCTTTTTTGTACAGGGTTATTTTTGCATTAAATTGCGCATATGTGTTTTTTTATGGGCCATTATAATTTATGGATTTAGGATTTTGAGTTGGATATAAAATTGGCATTTGTTTTCTAATGTTTTACAGAAAACTTGTTTTTGTTTTTTTAAACTGGATTAAACATGGCCATCAGTTTCTGCCCAAAAGTTCTAAACATTGGAATAATGTATTGTAGAAAAAAAATAAAATTGGCGAAAAACACAATACACAGGATGATTTCATTTTTCAATTTGTGCGTAATAACCAAGTTATGACACGATCTGGACAAAAATTCGGAAAACGTATTAGTTGAAAAAAAGGGATCATAAAGTAATAACTTTTTTGTAGGTATGCTAAATAGGGTAAATATAAAAAAAGTTATCCAATGGAGTATGTTTAGTCTATTGTTAATTGGTGGAATTTGGTTTCCTTTGCTCTAGAATGCCCATGGTGATATGATGATAATAATTCAATTTAGTAACAATATTCAAGTGACAACATTTTTTTCATTTCGTGCACCTTATAGTGATGCTGATGTTAAACCTTGATAGTATCAACATTGCAAACCTGTGGTCTCTCCAACTAGATAAAGAACTGGGTATTAGGTAACTAAGTTACATGTCATTGGTAAACAATGGTTATAACAGGAGTTTTAAATATTTTTATTTACAACGGTAACAACAAAGATAAAGTTTGTGAATAAAAATGTATTGATTCCAATCATTTTACCTGTCGGGGTAATGCTTTTGTCCGCATTTATGGTCTCGCCGTTTGAGGTCTCATGGGCTACACAACAACAGTATCAATCTATAACTAATTATACCAATACAGGGGATTATAAAACAATACCGAAAATCAACGGTTCGGTTAGTGGGGAAGTTGGTGCGGAGTATTTGCTTAAAGAGGGTGCTAAAATAACATACCTTGCAGCAATTCAAACCGCACAAAACCAGGTAACAAACGGCAGTGTGTCAGCTCGGCATTTGGGGGTAACACCGGGATAATTAACATGTGTGTATGATGTGTTGGATCCTTCAACAGACAATTTGTTCAAAGTTATAGTGGATGCTAGAGACGGCCAGGTACTATACAAATCTGAAGGCCATGAGATTGGCACATACAAACAACCGATGTTTCATCCCTTTGGGTCTGAAAATGGCCATGGGTCTGGGACGACATTGCATGGGCTATTTGGGTCATATGGGCATGGAAAAGGCCATGGGTTTGGAGACGGATCGTGGGGCGGATTTGGCGGATTTTTGCATGGGCTGCTTAGACAATAGGGGACAAATGAACTTGGATAATACATGGAAAAAAGGAATTCCGTAAATTTATCCCTTTTGACCAATCACTCATTGATCTATGGTTTACCTTCTGATTTATAAGCTGGTTTGTTGTTTTAAAGCATCAAATTTTGCATTTTAAGGATTATTATTACTAGAACAAATCCATTATCATGACATATAAAAAAAAATAAAAATAATTATTTTGCGTTAACCAACCGACACCAACAACTACAACAACAACAGATGGGAGTCATTTTGAAACATATTATGTTGCAAAGTAATTTGGCGCCCCTATTGATTTTTTATTGTGTTAATTAACTTCGATGAAGGGGTTTTCTTCAGTGACGCTTTCGCTTTCGTTGCCTTGGGTGATGGTGATGATGATGGCATGCAAAGCTTCAATTGCAATGACAATGGGCAAAGGTGCATGGTGATGTATAAAAACAATCATGAAAAATAGTGTTTATGGGCCAACAACAAGAAAACGATATCACCAACCCCTCAATCAAAAGGCTTTTTGAGAACAAGAATCTTGCCTTTGTGGCCACATCCATGAAGGATGGGTCACCTCAAATAACCCCAACGTGGGTGGATGTGGAAGACAACCTCATCCTTGTCAACACGGCGGTGGGAAGGCTAAAGCAAAGGAACCTGGCAAGGGACCCAAGGGTCGCGGTGTCTGTGGCAGACAGTGGCAACCCCTACGACATGGTCACCGTTAGGGGAGACGTTGTGGAGAGAAAACAATTCACTGAGAAAATGGGGGGTCCATCAGTATTTATAAATCAATTCTATCTCTTTTTAGATTGTTTTATTGAATATGGCGTTTGTTTATATTATGGGAAGAGACCAATGACAAAAATTGGTCATATTACTGTGTATCCATAAATATAAAATTAATCTTCTTTTAGTATCTGCATTGCCATTGGGAACAGTCAAACCATTGAGTAATATCAGTGATTTTTTTGATTCTATTGAAAACCACTATTGAAGAAAAAGAGTTAGGGATAAAAAACATGGGTGATTATTGATGTCCAAACAAACAAATGGTGACCTGTAAGGTAGTAATAATGCTAATAATGGATCTCTAAATACCAAAGCAATCATATTTATTGCATATACTTATTCTTCTTATTCTTATTCTTTTTAGTAATGGGACTATTTCTCCAATAGTATGACTGGCATGATCTCGGTTTGCCATTTGGATAATCTTCGTTACCCGTATTTTACATTAATGGATTGATTAAAATAACCTCTATAACATAATTGTACAAACCAAAACAAAGAAAAAAATAAGAGAATCATTGACTCCCAAAAACTATTAGTTTTTTATGGTGGTATTAGAGCGGAAAATAGTAGATTAATGCATTCCCAAATATACTATTGTTCATTACCAAGGATAGAAAAAAATTTATTTAATTTTATTTAATCAATAAAATATAAATGAGATTTGAGATATGTAAATTTTTACATATTTTTGTTTTTGGTTTGAATGACGATTAAATGGTTATATTCTATTCTAACCCGCTAATGCATCATTTATTTGATCATTTATTTCTTCAATGAGTGAGTTGCCACTTTCTTCTTCTTCATTTTCTTCTTCATCCTCTTCCTCCTCTGAGCCGCCTGCGCCGCCGCCTCCTTCTTCATCCTCTTCCTCCTCTGAGCCGCCTGCGCCGCCGCCTCCTTCTTCATCCTCTTCCTCCTCTGAGCCGCCTGCGCCGCCGCCTGTATTGGGCTCACAACCTGTTCCATCATTATTTCCGTCTAATCCGTGGGGGTCAGCTCCAACAACATCAAAGTTGTCGTATGGAATTCCAGGACAATCCAAATCCGGTGGTGGTGATTGAATGCATACATCTGGATACGATGGATCACATCCACCTTCGCCACCGCTTGGGCTGAGTGGATTGAATGGGATGCCACCGTTAATGTTGTCGTTGTTGTTGACGGTGTTAACCACATTACCTGTCGCATTGTTTAGGGCCAGATTTTCTGTTACACTGGCAGATTTATAATTGCCATTGATATCTTTCCATTGGATATTGAGTCCATAAGTTTCTGCACTGCCACCGTTTGTCCCATTTGTAACCAATATGTTAAATGGCGCCCTGTTGCCAGGTTCAATTGTATTGGGATCTGAATATGCCATATGTGATCCCAAAAGTGTTCCGTTTATGCCATAAAATGAGGCGGTTATTTTGACAAATTGGGCGGTTCTAGTGCTGTTGTTCAGAACCTCACCAACAATTCTGTCATCTGGCTGGTCACTGATGAAACTTTGATCAAGCAGGACTATTCCTTTATTGGCTTGAGTTTGGGTGCTGTTGCTCGTGCCACTAACACTTGTGTTTGCATTCCCTATTACCTCTACCTGACCGACCCTGGGAACAACAGATGGCGTTATTATCGGCTCCTGGGTTTGCTGTGTTTGATTGGGATTTGTCGTTGCCTGCTGCGGCAGTATCGATTGTCCCTGTTGAGCGAACGCATAGTTAGGGCTGCCATCAGTATGGTTACTAACAAATGTTAATGATGAGGTTGATGGTCCTGAAGCTAATAGCAATAATATTGATATAAAGGGGATTACAACATTTAACGTAAACTTGGATGGACTTTGT
>JBKJYK010000285.1:0-4044 GCA_046715515.1 Candidatus Nitrosocosmicus sp. | reverse complement strand
CTTCAGGGATTAGTTTCCTTAGACTATGTCATAAAAAGATACGATTCGTCTATACAATGGATAAATCTCCATAACAACGCCGCAATTGGGAATGGGCCTTATTACCTTGAATCTTTCAATCCTTCAGGGGGTATAGTGATACTAAAGAAATTCAATGATGGCACTTACCCATACAATGCCGGTTATTTTTCGCAATTTGAAAACCTTCAGAATATAAACATAGACAAAATTTCTATTCCTAAATTCATCAAAATTGGCAATCCATTTAAATTCGATATAACGGTCAATCTTGAGAATGATGATAAACAATTCGATGGGATGATAACTTATTTTATTTCTGATAGAAATGATAATGTTATCGTGAAGGATTCTTTTGATAGGACAAACAGAACAAATGGTTCTATTGTTAATGTTGACGATACTGCTATGCAGGATATTGTAAATGAAAGCAAAGACCAGATAACGTTAAATATTGAGCCTAACAAAACAAAACAACTTTCTCCCGGACCGGCAAAACTTAAGTTATTTATAACTTCGGAGAACTCCCTACGACCAATCATTTCTGAAAATATCCTGATAGTAAGGAGGTAAAAGCAATAAATAATCTGTTTATTTAACTATGATGAATAAAATTTGAGGGTCTTTTTTTTCTTTTTACTGAAAAAAGTTATAATTTTATTTATCGTGTTACTCATTACTTTATTTCTAACTATCTTTCTTTTGGGTTCAACCATGGATAAAATAATGATGGATCAGGTTAGGTTACAAGCCATTAACTCTGTATCTGGTGCATCTTTGGAAAACCCCAAATTGCAGCAATTTAAAACAAATGAGGAGAGGCAAAAACTAATTAACCTGCAAATAAAGATTCAAAGCCAAAGCTTGGGCCTAGATGAACCATGGTATTCTCCTAAAAAACTTTTTAATGGCATTTATAAAATACTAACTTTGAACTTAGGGAACTCTCGTTTTTTTACCACATATAACGGCTCAAACAGTGTTAATGATTTGATCTTGGAAAAATTGCCTAATACTATTTTGTTGTTCACCACTTCATCAATTACAATCATACTTATTGGTTTGTTTTATGGTACATTTTTAGCTTCAAAGGAAGGCAGCCTACCTGAAAAATTTATTTCAGGTTTGGCAGCGACCAGTCGTGGTGTCCCTGACTGGTGGTTTTCAATGATAATGATTGTAGTTTTTTCATTCTTTTTGCATATTTTCCCCTCAAGGGCAACCCCTTTAAGTTCACCAAATGAACCGGGATATGTTTTAGACCTTTTGTATCACATGACGCTGCCATTCGTAACTCTTGTTATTATAGGGTTTTCTCCGTTTGTTTATTATGTCAAATACATTGTTTTTAGAATACTTGATGAGGATTTTATAAAAACATTGAGGATTATGGGCATCCCCAAAAAAAATATCTTATATGTTCATGCGCTAAAAAATGCTGGACCGCAGCTGTCGACAATACTTGGTTTGGGCATTACTGCATCACTATCGGGGTCCCTATTGGTTGAACAAATTTTTGATTGGCCTGGTATGGGTAACTTATTCTATAACGCAATAACTCAGAATGATTCGCCACTGATCATTGGTCTAGGCTATATCTCGGTACTTATTTATTTGCTGACTAGGCTTATTTTGGATGTCTGTTTTACTTATTTCGATCCGAGAATCAAATCGGGAGAGACCTAGGTTACAAGGTTGAATGTTGTAAGACATGGCGCTAAAATTGATAAAGTTAATAAAACAAAATAAGGGCGGCTTTATTGGGGCCTTGCTCCTTTTCTTTCTGATGATGATGACTTGTTATGCTCTTCTTTTTGTTTCAACACAATCCAGGCTGCAGTGGAACGATCCCATTTTTTGGTCTGATAATCCAAAAACTGCAGCTCCAGAATGGTTTAATATTATTTTACAGCCATTTGGCTATCAATTACCTGGGCACAAAATTTTTCTCCAAAAAGATGCGATTGTAAATACCTTAAATGATATCGATTTTAAATTAGAGAACAATACCTTTTTCTATCAATATGATTATAATGAATTTCCATCTTCCTTTGACATTCCCTATACGATAACATTAGGAGAAATCCCTCCTATATTGGAGGTATATGTAAAAAGGCCGGATAACTTGGAATTTAAAATTTATTCAAATTCTTTGGAATCTGTAAATAGCTTACAAAATAGCGGGGATAGTTCTGCAAACAGCGTTAATGGTAACACTACTGCTCCAACCTTAATTAACAGCAATACTGTATCAGGAAGAGTTTTCTCTTCCTCTCAAGATGTAAGGAACTCCTTATCTGAGCATAGCAATATTTTTAAATTCCCAATATCGGGCATATCGTCCGAAAAAATAGTATATTCACAGACAGGTTCTAACATGCCCCTTAAAGGCAAATATGAGTTCATTTTTTCAGTATATTCTTTTGATAGTGATACAATCCTACAAAACCTAAAATTAGTCATACAAGGAAAAGTATTTGGATTATTAGGAACCGATGAGTTCAGACGGGATGTTTTTTTTGGAATCTTGATTGGTACGCCTGTTGCTCTTTTTATTGGAATTACTGTTGCATTATCTTCTTCGTTTATCGGTCTTTTTTATGGATTGTATTCGGGATACACTGGAAAAAGAGCTGGAACATTTATGCTAACAATTATTGATATTTTCATTTCCCTTCCTACTTTTATTATTTTCATCATAATTTCTATTCATTTTGGAAGGAATTTGTTATTCTTAATTGGCCTCTTTATCCTATTTGGCTGGCCTGGTGTAGCGTTATTAAATAGAACATTTAGTATTCAAATAAAAAATTATCCGTATATAGAAGCATCAAAACTAATGGGTGAATCCGATTTTAAAATTGTCTTGCGTCATATAGTACCACAATTGTTGCCTTTTACATTGGCTAATTTTGCACTATCTGTTCCAATTGCAATATTGGGTGAGTCTGCATTAAGTTTCCTTGGGTTTGGGGACCCCTCTTTCCCTACGTGGGGACAAATGTTGCAGGAGGCACATGCTTCCTCAGCTGAAACTCTTGGGTATTGGTGGTGGATTGTCTCTCCTGGTTTAATGATATCTATAACTAGTATTGCTTTTATTTTGATAGGTCGATCATTAGAAAATTTAGTAAAGATTGGTAAAAGAAGATAAATTTATATTTTTTTTTATTATAGTTAGATTATTCAGATCATAAAAAAATTAACAAGATTTGCTTATGTGGTTATTTTTTGTAATATTCTATCTCTTTCCCTTGGCTGTTATATGCATGAATATCTCCTTCGTCATATGGATGGCATATTATTATCGAGATTAGCCCATAAAAGTGATTTAGGTCTTCTATTGAGGGTAAACTTGATCCGCTAGGGTGTGAATGTGCTGTCCCAACATACTTTAAATCAAATGGTAACTCGTTTATCGGGAAACCTGAATAAAAAGGTCCGTGAACTGAAAAAGGTGGAATTACCAAATTATTTATATAAATCTCACCCTTTTTTCTTTTTCCTTCTAGAATTAATATCGCTTCATAAGGATGATGCATTTTTGAATAAGAGATTAATCCATCAATAACATTGTTTGTTATTGTAATTAATTTTCTATTGTATTGATTTTTATTATTATCCAAGTCTTTATCCTTTTTAAAAAAATTTAAGCCAAAACCCATATAGAGATTTTTTATTTATAAAAAATAAATATCTTGTGGGGCAAAATTTTTGCCTAATTTTATTGTTATAATATTACATAAGATAATCTCATATCTGAGTTAAGTATGTTTTATACTCGTGATAAAAGAATAATCTTTTAATATTTTCAAAAGGGATTCTTTATAGTTTGATTTATAGAATATTCTTTACAGTAAGTTTCTCGTTATTCATATTTACTGCAGGCATTTTGTCATCTGTTAACGCCCAACTAGGGGTAAACGACAGTATCAGCACTAACCAAAGTACATCGAAGGTAACTTCTCCTCAAAAACCAAGCGGTGTGAGAATAAATTCACCTGTAAATGGGGAACAGATATTAGT
>JBKJYK010000284.1:0-4796 GCA_046715515.1 Candidatus Nitrosocosmicus sp. | reverse complement strand
CATCAGTCCAGCCAAACTTTCGCTTGATCATTAATATTTATTTATCATATAATAAACTCTATAAAGGCATGTTCAATGTCATCAACACCAGATCTGTCTTTAGCAGTTCCAATATCTTGAGTGGGTGTCATCATGCAAGACTTTAAGGTTTTTGAGTTGTTCCTCGCCTACCAAAATAGGACATGGTCAACGTGGAAATCGATTACACCAATGGAATCCCTGTTTGCATATATATGGTTGTTGTGTGATATGTATAGGTACATCTTTTGTTATATGACATTATGGCAAAAATGCAGCGGTGTCTTTAGAGACACCGGACCTGTTATAATTTACCTTAACTATATCTATCACTGAAACCTTATAAATCGCATCTAGAGTGACAACGTCAAACCCAACGGTGATGAAATGATAATGTGTATAGCGGTGGTGGCAGAAGTAAATCCTTTGCAATAGCAACTCCTAGCGCGCCTTGCAATATCGGGTTTATCAAATCCTATTTGTGCTTTGGTCTGGCAATTGTTGCCTTGACTGCCAAGCTTTGTGGCAAGTTTTGCCAAATGTTGTCTATGCCTTTGTTGGCGGTATAGCAGATAGCATAGTCTTAATGCAGTATCATGGATATTAGGCGCCATTACTGCAACAGTTGTTGTTGTTGTCCTCTGCAGAATAGATTTAGCCTGTTTGTATTTTTTTATTGTGTCCAGACAGCATCTGCTATTGCAGGGGGCATTTGAAAAGAGACATGTTCAATAGATATCGAGATTGATTGTTTTGTATATCTACTTTATGCCAATACCATGCAAATCAACATTGTTATAGCCATTAACAAGTTTTTAGTAGTCTAAAATACATTTTTGCATTGGCCATGGGAAGCCAATTGTTGGGCATGTGGCTTGATAAGAAATTCTTTCGATATCGCGTTAAATCATTTCATTCGCAAACGCAGATTTTTCGCCATTTACCATAACATCGATAAAAACGATATATACACATTGGATCCATTATCGCAATAACACCATCTTTTGCAGCAGAGTTCCGGTTCTAACAGATTAAAAAATTGATACCTCACCGGAGCCGCCACCAATAAACCCCCTTTAATCTTTTTAATTCTGTAGTTTAGAGAGGCTATCAAGTAAAAATAAGCCGTCTGCTTGTTCGACTAAAGGAATACTGCTAAACCATCTATTTATTGTAAAAATCAGGGTGGTTATTGCTAATGGGGAAATTTTATTTGAGTTAGTCGTCTAATTCACCTTTTTTTATTAAGTGCAAACTGAACAAATACATCAATCCGCTGTTAGAACCACCCGGAGCACTTTTAGCATCTACCTGACTAACTTTCCTATCTTCAGACCAAACAATCATTCTTTATCTATTTACATAATACATCTTAATATTTGATTTAATGACATAATTTTTCATTTATTTTCTATCTTTTGAATCATTTGGGTCATCTTCCCCATGCAAGAGTTTGTGTATCCCTGCAGCAATAAAACTTCCAATTACGGGTGCTATCCAATATATCCAATTAAAAGCCAAGTCTCCTGTTATCAGTGCAGGTCCAAAAGAGCGTGCAGGATTTAGTGAACCTCCACTGATAGAACCTCCAAATATTACATTAAAGCCTAAAGTAAAACCAATTGCCAAACCCGCCAATGATTCAATTTTATTACTTTTTGTGGCTGCCGTTGTTAGGATTACATAAACTAGCGTGAATGTCATGACTATTTCAAGTATGAATGCTCTCAGGACATTATCATCTGCTGGAAGCGTAACACTGGATGATATTTCTGACCCAAACATTGCAAAAACTACTGCAGCGGCAATTACACCACCAATTACTTGAAAGATAATATAGAATATTCCATCACGAATTTTCATTCTCTTTGTGACAAGAAAAGCTATTGTTACTGCAGGATTGACATGTGCTCCAGACTTGTAACCTATGGCATAAACGATTGCTGTTAATACAAATGCATGCACCAAACCAATTCCAATTACTCCTAGCTGACCACTTTTGCCATAAACTGTTGCAGCAGCAACAATTGCATAAACCAATATAAAAGTTCCTACCAGTTCAATAACGTAATTTTTTCTACTGATATTCAACTTAAATATAACTTTTCACTTAGGTTCCCTATTATAATCTATAGGTTTAATGATTTATCAATAATTTATTGAATAGTGGTTATTGCATATACGTAAATTAATCTGAATTAGACTACAGTAAAACCAATTGATTTAGTTATTTCACCAATTGTATAAAATGCTTTTTTTGCATTAGACGTATAAAGAAATAGACGGATAATATCTTACTATTACAATAACCTTAAGTTTATAGCATATCTGCTTTGGCTTTATTATCATGAAATCTTTCAAATCTATCTTTATCATCTATCAAAATATTATAAAAGAACTTGGGCGAAGTTGGCCCAGCCATGTTAAGGTGCTAGGAGAAACCGTGGGTTCAAATCCCGCACTTCGCACTTCCTTTGGCGTTTAAATAGTTAACTTGTCAATAGGTTTGTCAGCAAGAGATAAATTGTTTCATTATGGTGATTAGGGGCGGGCCTTACAGGCCGCCATATGGGATATTGTTTCGGTTCAATTGTTGTTTTTTTAATTACTCATCCACAAATTGAAACAAGTTGGCACAGCATGATTAAGGTATGATGATGGTTCTGGTGACTGTAACTATAGAAAATCTTAGATCTTGGTTGTTATTATGATATTTTAGAGTTCTATTGATGGAATGCTAGCACAACGAATCCCACCGAATCAGATACCTATTGTAGTAACGTATTTAATGTACGATAAAACACGTATTAAACCGTGTTATTTCTTTTGAATCATGTAGACTCTAAAATTTAACAATGATGTCATAAGTCCTAATATTAATCCAAATATGATATGCGCAATAAATCCAAACCCGTATATTGGAATAAGATTTTGTTCAACGGCTTTCTGATCTTTTGAACTACTCTGGGCGGGATTGGATTGACTCATGATATCCACGAGATTTGGATGGACCCTGCTCATAGTAGTCGGAATATATAACACTATGAATATGATAATTGAATAAACAATCCCTTCGATAATTCCTCTTTTATAATTAATAATTCTAAATTTCTTTATCGTACTAACTATAATTGTAAATATCGCACCTGAAATGACTCCAGTAACTAAATGCATCCCAATACCCAATGCCAAATTAAGATGATAATTGTCATTGATATTACTTATTGCCATGCCTCTGGCTATGGATAAGTCATCCAAAGGAATTCCCATCATACTAGTGGTAAGAAAAAGAAAAGGATACATGAGGATGCTTGCTATCCCCCCTCCTAACGCTCCAAGCATTAGGGTTTTGACTGTTGTTTGTTGTATCACAGAAATACCACCTCACCCTAAAATGTGCATAATAGTATATGATGTAGACACCACCAAAAAGGATAAATAACTAGTATGCAATCCCATACTAGTCCCACCGAACCCTCAAAACCAGTAGATCTATAGACTTAATGCTAGCACTTACGCCTTCGATGATATCTTTTTTAAACATTCCAGTAGTTATCCATCGAATCAATACTTAATCTCCTTTAGTTATTGTATCCTTTATGTCCATATAGATCGCCACAACAAGGAAAATGTGTTTATTAATCCATGGAAATACTATATAAAGCGAACGAACAAATTAAATAATTAGATTTTCATGAATTCCTTATGGAAAGTGAAAGTTATTTTTTTAAACATCAGTTAGCAGATGCAAATCTCATAAAATCCTGTTTGTTGGAAGGAGGATCATTCATATGTCGTCTGTAGTCGGGACTGACGATGGCAAAGGCTATGGTGTGATTGGCAGAAGCGATAGAGGCATTGGGGTGTTTGGTTACAGCAATATCAGTAGTGGCGTGCATGGTTCAAGCAGTAGCAACAAGGGCGTGTATGGTTACAGCGATAGCAATAGTGGCGTGTATGGTTCCAGCCATAGGTACATTGGTGTGTATGGCTACAGCTACAACAGCATTGGTATGTATGCCCACGGCGGAAGCGGCCATGCTGCATACCTAGCCGGGAATGTCACAATAACTGGTTCTCTTTCAAAAGCTGGGGGCTCATTTAAGATAGACCACCCACTCGATCCAGCAAACAAGTATCTTTATCACTCTTTTGTAGACTCCCCGGATATGAAGAACATCTATGATGGTATAGTTGCATTAGATGATAGGGGTGAGGCAGTAATAGATTTTCCGGATTGGTTTGGTGTACTCAATAAGGATTTTCGCTATCATCTTACAGCTATTGGTGCTCCTGGACCAAATCTGCATATTGCAGAGGAAATTTCTGACACGACTACAGACTACAGTATCAGTAGCCGAAATATCGACAACAGTCGCTTCAAAATTGCAGGAGGGGCTTCAGGCATGAAAGTCTCTTGGCAGGTAACGGGTATACGTAAGGATCCTTGGGCAAATGCTCATAGGGTTCAGGTTGAGGAAGATAAGCCCGATAAGGAAAGGGGCTACTACATACATCCAGATCTTTATGGTCAGCCGGTAGAGAGCGAAATAAGCCGCTTGCTCTTTCCAGAAGAAAAACCAGAGTCGCTCACAAATGAGAACAATCCTAACCAATAGATCTACTTAACCTGGAAGCACATATGTGCATTTAGCCTCCAGTTTTCCTTTTTCCAATAGTTTAAGATGATGGGTGATGTTTGTCATTCACTGATACATGGTCAGCAGCAGACAGTAAAGACTAAGACAATACGTCACCCTCGTTATCATCGCTAACAC
>JBKJYK010000283.1:0-3432 GCA_046715515.1 Candidatus Nitrosocosmicus sp. | reverse complement strand
AATTTAAAAGAATGTTATTTATTTTAATACTCTGGTAAAAAGCTTTTGATATATTTCTAAAGATAAAAGCCATCAAAGAAGAACGAAAACAAACCTTAACCAATGAACATTAAAAGACATTCTGTTTCTTGGGAAACATAATGAAAATAGAAGAGATCATCTCTAGACTACAGACTTTATGTCAAGTTAACAGATGAGCCTGACCCTATTCATACCAAACGAGATCTAGATTGCTTGAATTTTTTAAGCTCAATAATATTTTTTTTAGGGCACATTTTGATGTACGGAATAGTCCACAGAATAAAAAGAATAAAATGGATTATATTGTTTAGTGGATTATTTTATAATAAAGAATTTCAGATTGGAAACTGCATCAGATAAAATAGTTTTCTTACATATTTGTCTGGGAGAGATAATTAGCTTAGTTTTAGATTGAAAACGAGTATTGATGATGTATCTGACTTGGGTATAAAAGAAAAATATAGACATTTAAATTATTTGTCACATTGAGATCGTATTGCAATACATATTCATGAGCCATGATGTAGATTGGAGGCGACAAGGAGCTCCTTTAGATCATATTGTTGCTCGAAAAGACAGGTTCGATCCTAAAATAGTGCAAAATGCCCATATAAAAAACCCATATTATAATTTACCAGATTACATGTATTTAGAAGAAAAGTACAACATAAGATCAACTTTCTTCTTTAGGACCATATATGAGGATGGAAATTATCAAGATTATGAAGATGACATAAGGGTATTACATGAGGGTGGCTGGGAGATTGGGTTGCATTGCGATCCTTTATCCATAAACGATCTTGCAAAAATTCAAGATGAAAAAAAGAAACTTGAAGAATTTACCAAACATCCCATAAAAGCTAACCGTTCACACTACCTTGCTTTCAGCAAGAATCTGCCAATCATTCTTAACAGTCTTGGGTTTTTATACGATTCCTCTTATAGGAAATCCAAAGACAAAATCGACGGTGAGGAGATGGGATACGATATTCTTGATGGTATAATAGAATTTCCCGTTACCCTTATGGATGCATATTTATTTACACACATGAATATACAAGAAGACAAAATTGTTGATATATTCCGTCAGACCTTGGATTATGCAAAAAATCAAAATAAAGAATTTAATGTGATAACGGTAATTTGGCATGATAACGTATTAAAGATGAAAGGGGGAAGAGCATACGAAAACATATTAGAATATTTGTCCTTTCAGGAAGACATTGTAGTCAGCAGAGGCATCGATTTGGCTAACCTCATAATAAAAGAAAAAGTATAAGATAGTTAACTAACAGTGAATTAAAATTTAAAAGTTTAAGCGACTAGGCTGTTATTTTAAAATATGAAAAAGGTCATTATTTTTGGTACTGGAGGGTTTGCACAAACCATTTATCTTTATTTGCGAAAAGATCCCGCATTTCACATAGAAGCATTTTCGGCAAATGAATGGGCCATCAAAGAAAACACTCTTTATAGCCTTCCTGTTGTTCCGTTTGAAAAAATAGAACAAACTTATCCTCCCAATGAGTTTCATATGTTTATTGCTCTTGGATATACAGATATGAACAGAAAAAGAGCCAAGTTCTTTGAAGATGCTAAAGATAAAGGATATTCTTTGATAAGCTACATCCATCCCAGCACTATTGTCAATGACGAATTTCAAATTGGAGAAAATTGTTTTATCTTTGAAAACAATGTCATTCAACCATTTGTAAAGTTAGAGGATGATGTGATTATATGGACAGGAAACGTAATAAGCCATCATACAACAATAATGAACCATTGCTTTGTTGTTTCACATGTAGCTATAGCAGGAAACACAATAATTGAACCGTATTGCTTTATAGGAATGAATTCAACAATAAGAAATAGTGTCAGAATCGCGCGAGAATGCGTTATAGGCGCTGGAGCGGTCATCTTGCATAACACCAAAGAAAAAGAAGTGTACTCATCTCGTTCAACCATAAAACTAGATGTAACAAGCGATATGCTAAAAAATTTATGATAGAAATATGTTATTTTTATATATAAAAGACCTTACATTAAAACTATTATTGTTATTTTACTTAATTTTAGTAACAAGACAAATCAATAACACAATCTTATGAATTAGATAGAGCAGACAGGTTTTGAGATCAAATAATATAACATAAAATTAGATTTACTACTAAGGACATAATAATTGCATTAAAGTCGACTTCACAAAAATAAAGAAACTGTTGCTCATACTTACCTATAGACCTATTTTAAATCATTATGGAATTTTAGTTTGTTTGTAATCACAAGGTCAAAGATACAATATGCATTAAATCTGTTAAAACAGACCCCCGATCCACAGACCTTAAAGAATGTCCAAAATACGTATTAAAAATAATGACTATGTCTTTAAAGATCGAGTTTATGAAACGATATGTTATGTGACTATTCAATTGATTTTGGTTTGCCATAATCTTTTTCTAAAAAAAATACACCTTGTAGATATGAACTGATAATCTGGCGCATATCCATGTGTTCAACCTTCGGCATAAACTCAAATAATAAAAAGTTAAAATTCACCACCATAGCCTGACTCTAGCACCAGAGCAGTTAACTTTGACATTATATACTGCGAATTTTTGTTTTATATATCTAACACTAAATCCAGAGAATTAAACACCATCTGAACCATATCGGGTATAGTATTGTTTCAAACATATTGCAAACCCCACGTGTCCACAATCATCTGCATCACAAAACTTACACCATGGAATGCAATCCTTAAAAACAACCGTTACATCTTTTGACAGATCCTCGTCATAAAAAACTATGAATTTATCTTTTAGAATGGATTTAACAATAATTGAGGTATCTGCTGATTTATTATCTTCTGTCGACGTTAGCCATTTCATAAAAGCAATTGTTCCAATATCCAAATAAGTAGTTGAAACGGGCTTGTCGAGTGTTAGTTTGGATTTTCTAGACAATATTACCTTATCTTTCCTTTCCAAGTCCAATATAGACAAATATACTATTAAGAGTATCTGTTAATTACACCTAAGATTACATCTTGTTGTCGTGTTAATAATATATTGCAAATCCGAAATCATCAATTGACATTTATGCCTGTAATTACTCTTTAATAGTATTTCGTTTGAAACTTGATGGATCTAACACTTTATAGTTTGTATAACATCCCCAACAAAATTACGCAACTACTTTGGATGCAAATAAATTGTATTTAACCCCTACAGAAGCAATATGTTTTTGGCTTCTGGCACTCCTTCCCAATTACCTGCAAAAAATCAAATGAAATCATTGAAAGTAATATATAGGTTTTTCGTCTTTATGTTATAGCATACTATGAATAAAGATCATCAGAATCACAATAATGAAAACCTCAGTTTATTAAAAGATAGAAACAAACTGTTGCAC
>JBKJYK010000282.1:0-2664 GCA_046715515.1 Candidatus Nitrosocosmicus sp. | reverse complement strand
GGTAAGACTACAAGAGAGATTGCTAAGGGGGTGCATATATGTCTAAATCCATTGTACAGATTTTGAATAAGGTGACTGGCGAAGATGGGTATGAGAAAGAACAACAACTTGAATCCAAGTCTGATTATGCTAAAGCCTTTCAGATGTTTCAATATGGGCTACCCCTCACGCAGGTCGCAATTGAACGGGACATTGAAAGCCCACTTTAATATGCTATTATGAATATTATCTCAAATGACTTCTTTAAAGATACCATATGGCTAGTGAAGTATTTCAACGCCTATACTCTATGGGCCGAAAGGGATTTGAACCCTCGACCTTTCGATTATCAGTCGAACGCTCCACCAAGCTGAGCTATCGGCCCTATTTTAATAATTTTTTAGAATTTGATTTTTCTAATATAAATGTAGTTTATCATTGATGAATAATGCCGTTTTCCAATTTATGTTGTACTTTTTATTTGACTGTATTGGGGATAGTTTTGAGCAATGGATTGATCTGCAGATATTTAATATATGGTGTCTATTTGTATAATGCTCACGTAAAATTTACTAATATTTATGATGCAGCATATAGGATATCGAATTTATATATGCTTTGTTGGTGTCTATTTTAAATCCGGTCAAAAAAACCTATCGATAAGTAAAAAAACATACTCCTCAATATACTGGATATCCATTGAGAAAAGATATTAACCGCATAGCGTTTTTTACCAAACATAATAATCCGGAATCAAAAGAAATTTCTCTACTTTTGAAAGACAAAATGATGGGGGAGGGAATCGAGGTGATTGATTATGTGCCCCATGGTAATTTCCCTAATGAGAAATACCAAAACAAAGAAATTGATTTGGCTATATCAATAGGGGGTGATGGGACTACTCTAAAGACCTTTAGAGCCTTGCCTCCGGGAATTCCTGTTTTGAGTATCAATGCGGGTGGAACCAGGGGAATACTTTCAGAAGTTTCCAAAGGTTCGGCAATTTCTATTGTACCCTCTTTGCTAAAAGGGGATTATTACTTGGAGAATCGAATTCGCATGTCAGCTTCCATTGGGGATAAAACTTTTTGCCCGGCCTTAAATGATTTTGTTTTTGTTCGATCCGACCTAACCAAAACACCCTCTTTTTGTTTATCCTTATTGGGTAGTTCCATTTTCCAAAAAATGGATGGGATGATCATCTCAACCCCTACGGGTTCTACTGGCCATTCCTTATCCAACGGAAGCCCGGTTTTGCAGGAAACTCTTGAGTGCCTTTTGGTAACACCCATTGCCTCTGTCAACAGAATGCCATCATTAACCATTCCCATAGTGGATATGAATTTATACGCTAATTATGATATAAAGCTCATTATAGATGGACAACAAATACATGAAATCCCAAAAAACGGAATAATTTCAGTTTCAAGATATGAGCACGATGCCATCTTTCTAAGATTTAACAAAAACATGCTAAGGCAGTTGGCCAAACTTGGTTACTAAAGAGTACGTTACCGATTCAAATATTTTTTACATGGGCATCCCTTTTCAATCCGATTCTAGTTTTAGGTATTATATAACTCCTGAAATTTTAGGTGAGATAAACCATATCAAAAAAAAAATCGATGGGCTCAATTTGTTGTTGACTCTTAAAAAGGTAATAATTGTTGAGCCTTCGTTAGCAAATATCACATATATCTTAAGTAAGATAAAGTCTTTGGGACAATTTGGACTGTCCAAGCCTGACAGTTCTATCCTTGCTTTGGGTTTTCAACTAAACCTTCCAATTATTTCAACTGATTATACAGTCATTAATACTGCAAAGTTTTTATCATTAGATACGATAGTTCCAGGTAAGAGTAATTTTGAAGTAAAACAAAATAAAAAATATTGTAGTATTTGCAAAAAATACTTTGATATCAGATTTTTATATTGTAATCAATGTGGAAATAAATTAATATTCAAATCCATAAAGAAATAACATTAAAACTATTGCTAATATTGTAAAAGTTATACAATAAATACAATAGAATAATCAAAACTCTATCTTAATTGTTCTTTTCTTTAAAGTTATTTGATAAAGCAATAACAATTTGATAACGTTAAGTTATTAAGTTAATGAAATGTTAAAAATCAATAGTATGAATATAAAAAAAGATGAAAGATTTGAAATCATTCGTTGCGCAAATATTGATTACTATAGTTTCATTATTATGTTCTATAGAGATGTATTGTAGATTACTCTGTCAAAAGTACAAAGCCTATAAAACTGGCGATACCTTGAGTTATTATAGTCAAGGGTACAAGCTTTGCAAAGAATGTGAGTTATTTTTAGATTGGGTGGGAACTCGATGCCCTTGTTGTAATGCTGTCCTAAGGACAAAACCTCACAATTCATTCTCAAAACAGAAATATCGATTAGGCCAGTCTTTTAACTTGCTGTAGATGTTGCATCTCATTTGTTATATTGTGTACGATATAGTTTGTTGGCCTCAAAAACAAACAATGATGGTGAGATTGTAATTGTGATTAGGAAGAAAAGTAATTCTTTTGCTCTTTTGTGATGTTATCTATTTGTATGCTAAATGACTTTAATGCCATCTGGCCTATTTCAATCTCTATTTTTTTTGGAACTTTGTATACTTTGGGATCCAAATTTTTGAAATTTTTTGATATGTATATGAT
>JBKJYK010000281.1:0-2943 GCA_046715515.1 Candidatus Nitrosocosmicus sp. | reverse complement strand
GTAAAGAGGCAGCAAACCTTTTCCATATAACCTTCTTTTAGTTTTGGAGAATATCCCCACAATCATAAATAGGTAAAGAGCTAATAAAGCATGTCTCCTATAACGGTATTTTTTATTTTTAAGGATATTTGGTATACGGATGTTCTAAATTTTCCAATGTGTTTTACAGATAGTTTTAGTTTGTAGTTTTGGTTGAAACTCTCATTTTACTGCATATATATTTTAACAACAGTGTATGCCAACAAAATGGACTTTTGATTAGGTTGGGTGCGGATACCTTATGATTGAAAATAGGATTATTACTATTAGGGGTTAGCGGCGGCCTGTAGCCGCCGTAACAATGCATTTCCATTAATAAAAATTAAAGCACTATATTATGCACAAGGAGATATCTGTAGCCAAAGCAAGTCTTGATTAGTATTATAAGGATATATTAACCGGCGCCGCTTTAAGCGGCGCCAAGACCCATAACAAAAGAATTGGTCTGAATCATAATTCTCTAAATGTGAAATTCATCTCCTATCCCAATGGCACTGTACCGATAAACAGCAGTTGTAGCGACAAACTTTAATGATAAGGCAATGTAGTGTAAGAGAAAATATGGCATCTTAGTGCTGTTGGCAATAGGGACTACATAGAGATATAAAAAACAAAACAATGAGGTGAATCACATATTGCATTCATAATCATAAACATCTTTTATAAATGCAATTATAATAAAATCTAAAGGAGTGAATTTGTTAAAGCCATCTTCAGTGCTGATTCTATCCTTTATACTATGATACTAGATCCAGTTTACAAATGTGTCTAGTGTATGACATGCAAAGGATTTGGTGTACAGTGTATAAGTAGAGCTTGCTTTACTCATTTGGTCCATGGCGCAGATTCACAAACACGATTAGGTTACCCTAACAAAAATATGAACCTGTTTTTGATTCTCTGAAACTATGATAAAATACAAGCATCATCACTTTATGAAGAGAAGTTACAGGGTAAAAAAGAAAGACAAAAGATACGCCAAGGCAAGTCATATGACAAATTAAAGCAATACATCATTTCATAAACTCTATAAATACATGACTAGTATCATCAACACCATCTGCCTTTAGAAGTTTCAATATCTTAAGGGGGTTGGCATCATGATAGACTACAAGGTTTTTTATGGCAACAAACTCAATTTTGTATTTGTTGTAAAGGTCATCATAATTGGCGTGAAAGTAGTCAAAGTCCTTCCCGTATTTTTCCATCCACTCTGTATCGTCATCCAACGGTGTACCCAATGCATTATCATGAGATTTTGTAAATTAAATAGTTTCTTGACTGATTAGGTAGAAATATAACATCTTAACAAACGAGTTCTAACTGGTTGCCTACACATCAGATGGAACAGTGTCTAAAACCATAGTTAGCGTGAAAGTCTAGGGTTATAGTCGTGTCATGTGGGAAATATTTGTTCTTGGGTTTGTTCTATAATGAATAAGGATTCAATGGATATTAAGATGGCATTATTGATCAAACTGCTGATAGGCAGATGGTCCCTATTGTAGCCAGCACAAAGAATCATACAATTAAACAATGTTCATAATCCATAGCCATGGCAAGTTAGCGGCGCTTCAGCACCGCCAAATAAACAGGTTACAAATGATCTGTCATATTGTTTAGGATAAAGTTGTATGCTTATAGCAATAGCGATATTTATAAACCATATTGGGTAATATGCATCAATGAGCGACGCATTAGATGATGCAGCAAAGAAAATGAAAAACGCACAGCAAGACGCATCAGCGAAAGCTGAGACTACAAAAGACCATGCCGAGGGAAAGCCCAGTTCAGAAACCCTAAACAAGACAAAAGAAAAGGTTAAAGACGCCTTTTCCTAATTTTTTTGGTGTTAAAACACTAGTCATATTATATTCATTCAGATTTGAAATAACACAAGATCTATTAAATGGTCTGACCTGTACTTAAAAAAACAATGTATGCCTTTTTAACGTGAACTCCAGTTTGTATTGCTGCTGTTGTTGTTGTAGCGGGCGGCGCAAAAGCGCCGCCAAATCAAGAAGTTGAACCAGATGTCACTGATGAAACAACAATCATTCTGTTATCGGCAGCAACAATAACATCGGACCGCTTCATCAAACATGTCATTTAATAAAGCGAATTATTGGGGTTGCGCCATAAAACCTTGATATATTACAACTTATCTAACTTTAAACTTGTCAATACCAGGAAAAGCACCAACATTATTGATTTGGAATATCTCCACCTTTGGCTCGGGTATTTTATGATTTATCATATATGGCATTAACCTACTCCCTACAAAACTGTCCAGGTCCTCCTCTGACTCCCAGACATTAGCCACGTGAACTGTATTGCCCGAGTCATCAAATGCTGTCGCATGGAATATTGCTCCTTTGGGAGGATTGTGCTCCCAGTTCATCTCTTTTCTTAATCTTTCTTACATTTGTTTAGTTATGTTTTTCCCTATAAAAATAATCAGTATTGGCAATACTACATTTATAATTTTTTAAATATTTAAGATTAAAAATTGGTTTTTGCTCAGCCGAATTTGCTGACTGATGATATGGTGCAATTCAGACACTATTAACGTAAGATCTCAACTATTAAGTAACAACATTAGTGAATTAAGTTTATAGAGTTGACTGTAACATCCATCTGTTATTTAATGGGACTTCAAAAATTATCATTTTTGTCATAACCTGGATTCTTGGGATTAGAATCTATCTCGCTATTGCTTCTTGCTACTCTTTTGTTGTCTTCTGCTTTGATATCGTCATGGGTGTTTTTGGACCCATTTTCCTTTCTATGGGTAATGTATTTGGATACAAAAAACATCTCATCCTTAAACCCAGTGTAGTTCCAATAGTATTTGTTAACAACAGTTGATATGACAAACCAGGCAACACTGTTAACTATAATGGA
>JBKJYK010000280.1:0-13055 GCA_046715515.1 Candidatus Nitrosocosmicus sp. | reverse complement strand
GTATATAGGTTATGGCAAAAACAAATCTAACTTTGGACAAAATTGTACTGCTAGACAACGATGAGCTTGAGGCAGTCATGGAATAGATTGATGATATTGATAATTGGAATAAACCTGATTTTGTTTATGTTTATCTGACTATGATAAAGAAGGTAATGCGGAAGTTGTATTATCCAAATTTCTTTGATATGTATTCAAAATAAAGACTTTATTTTTCTTTGATTGTTATATATGAAATGATGCAAATTATTCAACAATTCTATTAAGTAATGTTTCATTTTTGTTTTTATCTTGGATGGAAGCATTTTTTATAAATGAATTCATCGTGCTAATTGAATATTGATTTAAAATTTCTACCAATTCGGAATATTTGTTCAACTCATAAACTCTTTTTTTGTTTGTTTTAATCTCATTTATAATTTCCTTTTCAACAAGTTGTGGGATAATTCTTTGCACGGTTCTAAGTGGTACTTCACTTATTTCACTTATTTCTGTACTTGAAAAGTTAAAATTTTGGTTAATAATGAAAAAATCTAGAATTCTGGCGATGTTGTTTTGAAATATTCTTTCGAGGGGCCTGTTTTTTATTTTATATATTTCGTTTTCCTTGCTCATTAGTTTATACACATTATATTGGTATAAAATACTTGCGCCATAATTGGCATTATAAATTCAACCTCATCATTATTGAATTTTTCTTAAAGCCAATTTTTTCATAAAATTTAATAAACTTTTCGTCACAGTCCAGAATTATTTTGTAACATTCATTATCTTTAGCTATTTTTATTAATTCTTTTAGAATTTCTTTTCCAATGCCTTTACCTTCGTATCCTTTTCGCGTTACAACATCTTCGATATGTCCTGCTTTTCCACCGTTATGAATAAATTTTTGTTCGATCAATAGCGTAGCAGATCCGACTATCTGATGATTATGTTTGTCTTCAGCTACAACTATTCTATATCTTTTATCTTTGATTTCTCTTAGGATTTCCCTTTTACGAATTGTATCATTAGATAGTTTTCCTACTTCTGAGAGATTGGATAGTGTCTCAAAAAATCCATTTGATAAATCTTCTTCTTTTAATTCTCTTATGGTAAATGACATCTATCAATTTTTATTAGTAAAATATTAAATAATTTTCTACTTGGAGAAATAAATTTTAAAAATAACTTGTGCTTTAGTTAGAAACGCTAATTAATATATTTTGTTTAATTGATTATTAGTGTAAAAAGAATATTTATGACATCAGAAATAGAAATTAATAGTTATTTGAAAGATAATAGATTGGCTAGAATTATGGTCGTTGATGACGAAAAGGATATTCTTAGAATAATTAAAAGGGATTTAGAAACTACTAATGAATTTCAAGTGGAAACTTTTTCTACTGGGAATGAAGCTTTAGCCTGCTTCAAAAGCCATGAACCTGGATATTATGATATAATTATCACAGATATAAGAATGCCTAGAATGAATGGGTTTGAATTATATAGAAATATTAAGGAAACCAGCCCAAATACAAAAATTGCGTTTATTACTGCATTTGAAATAAATAAAGATGAATTTACAAAAGTTCTTCCGTCCATCGACGTAAAAGATTTTATAATTAAACCAATAGATATGAATGATTTGATATTTAAGATTAAATCAATGTTATCGATGTAGTCTATATTGTATATTAAAAATATGTGTATTTAGTGTTTTGATATTAGTTTTCGAAATTTATGTGGTATACAGAAGTTCTAAATGGTTGGCATAGTTTTATCTAGAAATAATATTTTTTTATTAATTCTGGTAATTGGGGTTGGGATATCTTTATCTTTTCTTTCCTATCATTATTCTGGTCTTACAGCAGATCAAATTGCAGACGTTGCATCTAATGATATTAGATCTAACGCGATTATTGAAACTGATGGTCTCTCAAGAACACTTATTCATATAATTGATCCAATATCCACTAATCTAGAAATTTTATCTAATGTAGTTAATTATAGCAATATTGAAGGAACCCAAGTTCTTATAGATCAAGTTCAAAATTCTACAAAGGGATTAACCGAAGGTTATTATTGGATTGATGAGAATGGACGAATTGTATCCATAAGCAATGTGAATTTAAGTTCAATTTACTCTTATGGTTCTATTAACTTCAGTAATAGGGAATATTTTGTTATTCCAAAAGAGACTATGTCTAAATATTATAGTAGTGCAATTGAATCTATAGATAAAATTCCAAGACTGTATATTTCATTTCCAATTATTGAAAAATATAATTCTTCTAAAAGTACCTTTAAAGGTGTAATTGTTTCATCCATAAAAATTCATGAGTTAGGAACTTTTTTACAAAATGAATTAACTCCTCAGGTAGCCAGCAATGTTGGTTTAATGGATAAAAATGGTGTAATAATTTATTCTCGAAACCCTGCGCTAATAGGCAAAAATTATTTAGATACGGAATTTCAATCTCTAATACCCCAAGAGATTAAAGGGCCATACAATTCTATTTTGGAGAGGTCCCTTCAAGGTTCTTCTGGAGCTGATGATCTTTTATTGATGGGTGGAAATAAAACCACTATTACTTATCAACCTGTTTATATAGGTGGAAAATATCTATGGACTTTATTTGTAAGTGCTCCCCATCAGCTTGCTACTGAAGTTGGTGCTCTAATAAATGATCAAAAAAATTTTAGCACTTTAATGGTGTTAATAATAGGCATTGTTGCTTTAGGCATTGCTTTCTTAATTTTATCTTGGAACAAGCAGTTAGAATCTGCAGTTAATTCGAGAACAATTGAGTTAAAGGAAGCAAACAAATCTTTGCAGGAAAATAATAAATTATTAGAGTTAGCCAACGAAAAACTGAGTATTCATGACAGAATGCAAAAAGAGTTCATAAATATAGCTGCTCATGAGTTAAGGACTCCAATAATGCCTATTCTGGGAGATGCAATTTTTTTAGAAAAACAATTTGAGGCTGGAAAAAAAGAAGTAATGGTAGATAAGGAACAAGTTAGCTCTATAATAAGAAATGCTAAGCGATTAAAGAGATTAGCTTCTGATATTTTGGATATAACCAAAATAGAGAGCCAATCATTAAAATTAAACAAAGAAAAATTCAACATTAAAGGTGTAATTGCTTCTTCTATAAGTGACATTAAAGTTCAAATGAATAGTAGTAATCCGGAACAGCTTAAAAATTTACAAATAAATTATAATCCAGAAGACGTATTTGTTTTTGCAGATAAAAACCGAATTACTCAGGTTATTTTTAATTTATTAAGTAATTCAATTAAGTTTACTGAGAGTGGTTCTATAACATTAGACGTAATTTTGGAAAAAGACCAAACAAAAAACATTCATTATGTAGTTGTTAGCATATCTGATTCCGGACAAGGAATAGATTCCGAGATTTTGCCTAGACTATTTACCAAATTTGCTTCTAAATCTTTTGAAGGTACTGGTCTTGGCTTATTTATTTCCAAAAGTATTATCCATTCCCATTATGGAGAGATTTGGGCTTACAACAATCATGAATGTGGTGCTACTTTCTGCTTTAAAATACCACAGCAATAATTAAATAAAAAAATATTATGTGGAATTTTGGTTATTATCGAATTCCTTTGTTCTTTGTTGCTTTTTTTTCCATAATTTTGTAGATATAAACAAGGCTATGATGATCAGAATCAAAACAATTTCCATAATTATAGTATTTACTATCGTCAAGTCCTGAAAAATTTGAATTAATATTATACCCATTATGTTTCCGGTAATCAGCGCAATGAAAAAGATTTTAATTACTTCAAATTTTTTCATTTTTGTAATTCAATTTTTTCGTAAATATAAATATACTTATAGTTTGACATTGGTGATATTTATTAAATTATAGTTGATGGAAAACTAACACACAAATATATCAAATAAACGTGACTTTTCTCAAAAACGCCTGGATATGGAGAATGCGAAGAATGTGGCAATTATTGGGTTGCTCTTATGTATAGGGTCGTCTCTTGTGTTTGGATATATTTTGGGTAATATGATTCATCATTTCAAATGCATATTAATAAAACGTTTTAAAGGTATTGGCCAATCACGCACTCGTGATTACAAATTCAAAAAAAGTCGTTGCCCTTATATATTACGTTATAAAACTTGTATTAAATTTTAAAATGTTTTAGAATTGTTATAATAAATTATTATTATTCTAAAAAAATAAAGATATTTTAAAAGCTGTCAAATCCTCCTGCATCAAAGTCCATTCCCCCCGCATCTCCAAAATCTGCTCCCTGTGAATCTGCACTATCTGTTGCTGCTTCTGTATCTGAACTTGCGCTATCCGTTCCACCTTCTTCCCCACCTGCCATGGAGCTTTCCGTGGGAGTCATTGCCATTCCTGCAAAGGACATTAGTGATGAAAACATTACCATTTGCATAATACCGGAAAAAATCATCATAGGCAACCAGGCTCTGTTATCGTTCATGAATGATTGAACTTGTGTTTTATCCCCTTGTGAGTACCACTGTTGAACCTGTCTCATCTTACCTTCTAATTCTTGATTTTTACTGGTTAACACCTTCACTCCAATTTCATTTAATTGATATTGTCTCTTTTTTCCAAAAAAGAAACTCTTTTTGTCAAACCCTGTAATTAATTTCTGATCTTCTAGATCCTTGAGAATCTTCTCAATCTCTGATTTTGATAACTTTGTAGATTTTGCAATTTTATCTGCCGTATTAAAGTTCTTGGATATTGCATTTAACACTATAAAATGTGGAGGACTATCGTTAAAACTAGATGACATATACTTATATAATAGCTATAGTTCTACTTAAATACTGCTTTATTGCCTTAAATTTATTATCTTTACCACCTATTGCTGAACACAGCCGGGGAAAGTACAAATACTAACCATATCCATTATGTTTTAATGGTTTTCTTCTGCTGTATCTTTAACAAATACGCAAGAGGAATATGGTATCTCAATATGGATTTTCATATTAACATCACCAGTCAAACATGATTTAATTTTAATAGATTTAGGGTTCAATTAATATTTTTTTTAATTAAATAATTGTAAAATAATATATTTACTTTCTGTAATATTCTAAAAAATGATCCGTCAGAGAACCATTGCATTGGACTTGGATTCTGTGCTTGCTGATGTTATGCTTATTTGGTTGGAAGAGTATAATCTTAAGTTTAACACCTCCATAAAAAAGCAAGATCTATTTCAATGGCATCTTCATAATATGTTGCCTCTCACTGAAAAATATGCTCAGGATCTTTTCACACATGTTTGGAAAGAACGTTGGAAAGATATTCCTCCAACTAATAGTGATATTTCAATGGTTACTAATCTATTACAAAAAGCTGGGTTTCGAATCTCAATTATAACAAAAAGGGATCGAGCTACAATGAGTTTTGTAGCACATTGGCTAGATCTTTATAACATTTATTTTAATGATGTGATTTTTATCTTTGATAACTCCTCAAAAACTTGCTATCCTTTTTTCCTTTTGGTCGATGATTCTCCTATTAATGCTGTAGAGGTATTTTATCCTAGGAGGATAGTTATTTTTGACCAACCATGGAATAAAGTTTTAACAAATTATCCTCGTATCCGCAAATTAAATGAACTTTTTTTTTACTTAACCTGATTTTAATTTACAAGACCTGTTTTTAAATGGTGTTTTTTCTCATCTCAATAATTATTCTATTGAGCGTTGATGAGATGCCATTATAATTACATAAGAAATTACAACTCTCATCAAATGTTTGTTTGTCTTTTGTTGATTTTCCTAAATAGTCCACTTCTATTTCACCATTATCTGTATTTACATAGAGCATTATTGAATATGTTTCCTCATTGTTATTAGATGTTAATTTATATTCTCTTAATTCTATTTTATGTATAATTTTTCCTTCAATTTGAAAATTGTTTTCAGATATTGTTTTTTTTCGTGTCAATATCAAATATGTTCTACTTTTACCTTCTGTATTAACACCGATATTTATTGCTATTAACACGTTTTTATTTATAGTCTAAAAAACGTATCCACTCTGGGAACCATAGTTGACTTTCAGGTACTCCTATGCCTTTGGATAGAATTTCTGGGGAATTGTAGAATACCTTATCTGCTCCTATCTCACCAGAAATTTTATCATTTAAATCGTCAATATATGCTATTTTGCCTATATATTTTCTAGCAATTAAATCCCTTTGTTGAGTGTATAGTCCTACTTGTCGACCATCAATAGTAGCTACGGAACTAACTACTATATTGATTTTTTTTGCACGAGCCTTTCTTAAATAAAATATTGTTTCAACAACAGTACCTCCAGTTTGAATAGTTCCTTGAATAGATGTGATATTTTTGTTCACCGTAAGTGGTTCTATTACGAATTTTAGTGTCTTTCCATTTGACAACAGCTTGTTCTTGCTAACTTGCTCAGAATAGTCTATCATATGATCAGAATCATCGTAACGATCTTTTATTATCCCTTCCAACATTTCAAAATTATTTTTATTTTTGTACTCTATATTAAATCCCAATGCCATCGGTCTGGCATAATCAGGTTCGGCATAGATCATGTCTGTATCTATGTTTTTTCTTGAAAGAAATTCTGCCTGTAATTTTCCAATGTTTTTTCTTATTGTGTAGATGCTCTTATCATTGAAAATGCTGGATACGTGTGATTCCCGCATGAATTCAAAAGGATCCATCAATATTCTATTTCTGTCTAACTGTGTAAGGGTCTTGATCCCATCTTTCAAATCAATACTGATTAGTTGACCTGGATTTGCCTGTCTTAATTTTAAACCATCAAAAAAATTTTCGATATAGTTTTCAGATATTGTAATAATAAATTGTTCTTTTTTATTCTCGCCTATGAATAAAGGCTTGAATCCTGTACTGTTCCTAAAAACATATAGTCTATTATTTATATTTACTGCGTAGTTTCCGCGCAAGTGTCTGTCTAAAAATTCTGAGGCTCGATATGGGTCATCTCTTTCTAATAGTTCTTTAAAAATAAAATAAATCTGATATAACGGTTCGATGTTTTTTTTATTTTTTATTAAAGGATGAGATGATAATTTATCTATGTCTATGAAAAAACCATCCAACGCAAAATTGGATTTACTGTATTTTTTGTGTTTAGGTTTTTTTTTGGAAAGGTATCCTATGACTGTATTTAAAATATTTTTATTTTGCATTTTGATCATTTTGCTGATCTGATCAAATGATGATAGACCTCCATATCCTTCAACATTAAATTGACCTGAATTTATTTTCCAGAAAGCTTTGCCGCGGTGCTGAAGTAATTGCATACCTCTAAATACATTATAGATTAATCTTTCTTTTTCATGTTCTTTATTGGTATTACAGATTGCAACTATCCCTGCCACTTCAAACCTGCTTTTGTTTTGTTTGTTGGTTGATAAAAATTTTAATATTTATCTAATGCAATAATCGATAATTGCAAAGTTTGAAAGTAAATATATGAATTGTTGGATTACTTTCATAATTGATAATTGGTTTGTTGGGGAAAGCTAATGTTGGTAAATCAACGTTTTTTAATGCTGCTACTGACTTATCTGTTCAGGTCGCTAATTTTCCATTTACTACTATTGACCCTAATGTGGGTATTGCTTTTGTAAGGATCAACTGTGTTTGTAAAGAAATGGGTGTAATGGATAATCCGATTAATTCTAGATGTATCAACGGAGTTAGATTCATTCCAGTAAAACTGATAGATATAGCAGGTTTAGTTCCAGGCGCTCATTCTGGTAGAGGATTGGGAAATAAGTTTTTAGATGATTCTAGGCAAGCGGATGTAATTATTCATGTAGTAGATATATCTGGCTCTACAGATGAAGAGGGGAAAACTGTTAGTTTGGGCAGTGGCGACCCCTTGTCTGATATAAAATTTGTAGAAAATGAATTTGATTTATGGATACATTCTTTGATTTTAAGGGATTGGGATAAAGTAATAAGAGAAAGTGAAAACCTAAAACAAAACATAGAACACACTATATCAAAACGGCTTTCTGGTTTGTCTATTAGTGAACAAGTTGTCAAAAATGCTATAAATACTGTTGGTTTGATCAAAAAACCAGCATATTGGGATAAAAACGACCTTCTTATGATGTGTAAACAAATCCGAATTATATCCAAACCTATTGCTATAGCTGCCAACAAAGCAGATTTACCTACTTCTGAATCGAATATTTCTAAGTTAAAAGGCCTGAATAGGTCGTTTTTTACTTGTGTTTCTGAAGCTGAGCTATTGTTAAAGAGAGCCTTGCAAAAGAATTTAATTTATTACCTGCCTGGGGATCCTGAATTTGAGATAAAAAACCCTGATGTTCTCTCCAAAAATCAATTAGAAGCTTTACATATGGTGTCTAAAGTATTAAGGAAATTTGGTTCCACTGGAATCCAAAATATCCTAAACCACGCTTGCTTCGAAATTTCAAATAACATTGTAGTATATCCTGTTGAAGATGAGTTTAAATTCACCGATAAAAAGGGAAATGTTTTACCTGATGCTCGGATAGTTTCAAAAGACATTACTGCAAAGGAATTGGCACATCTTATTCACAATGAACTAGGAAAAGGATTCCTTTATGCAATTGACGCAAGATCCAAACAAAGGATTGGCGCCGAACATGTGCTGAAAAATAACGATATCATTAAAATAGTTTCTACTACTAGTAGAAACTAAATTATGCTTTGCTTGGGAATAGAGAGCACTGCTCATACTTTCAGCTGTTCCGTGATAGGTAGTGAAAATGATCTGATGAATAAAAATAAACATGATGATATGGTGTTATCTGAAGTCCGCGATATTTACAAAGCACCTGCTGGCTGGGGAATACATCCTAGAGATGCATCAAAACATCATGCTCTAATTGCGCCAAAAGTACTCAAGGAATGTCTTGATAAAGCAAACACCAAAATGAAAGATATTGATTTGATATCTTATTCTGCTGGACCAGGCTTAGGGCCATGCTTGCGAATTGGAGCTGTAATAGCTCGTTCTTTGTCTTCTTTCTATAACATTCCTTTAGTTCCTGTCAATCATGCCATTGGTCATATTGAATTGGGCATAAAACTTACTGGTCTGAATAATCCTCTAACGCTTTTAGTTTCAGGCGGACACACTATGATTCTTGTATATCACAAAAATAAATGGAGAGTTTTTGGTGAAACTTTGGATATTACTATCGGTCAGCTTTTTGATCAGATTGGACGAAGCATGGGTTTTGCTTCTCCATGTGGCAATAAAATAGAGGGGTTGTCTGATTTATCTGATAAAAATTTGCTATATCCATTACCATATGTTATCAAGGGAAATGATGTTTCTTTCTCCGGATTATTGACTGCGGTTAAAATGTTGATACGTGATAAAAAATATAACATACGTGATATATGTTTTTCATTACAGGAAACTGCATTTTCTATGCTAGTAGAAGCAGTAGAGCGTGCATTATCATTTACTGAAAAAAAAGAATTTCTGATTGTAGGCGGTGTTTCTGCCAATGCGCGTCTATCTCAAATGCTACACTTAGCTTGTGAATATCATAATTCTATTTTTAAATCGTGCCCCTTACAATTTTGTGGGGATAATGGCACACAAATAGCTTGGACGGGGCTTCAGTTATATCTTCATTCCTCAAATTCAAAAGTCGATCCTGAAAAAGCGTCCATATCTCAATCCTGGAGATTGGATACGGTTGATATCTTGTGGCGATAGTCATTCCTGTCTGTTGTTATATGTGCCAATCTGTATTCGGATCTCTTTTACCCATTTTCCAGGACTTAGAACCCCAAATTTGTAAATGTTATTATTTTTCAAAGCCACCACTAGTTTTTTTATAATTATTCCCTCTGATTTGATGCTGGATATGTCGTTAAATTCTATTTCTACTTTTTCATCAATCAATTTCTTTGATAAAGTTACTATACGACCCTTAGTTTTTTCAAAGACTATTTTTTTATTTGTAAGCGTAAGGATGCCGCTTTTAAATTTGTCCTCTGAACAATCTTCTAATAGAATTACTTTTTCATTATTTGCAGACTGGGATCTTTCATCCATGCTTTTTAAATCTGTGCCATACTACTAAAATTATCTATTGATAAAAAATAAAAAGCTATTAAAAAAAGGTGCCGAATCTGAAATATATCTTATAGATTGGTATGGAAGTGATGCGGTTTCAAAAATTAGACTACCTAAAAAATATCGCCACCATTATATCGATTTAGCTTTAAGAAAGCAAAGGACATTGCATGAAGCGAACATCATTTCCTCTGCAAAAATGATTGGAGTTGAAACTCCATTTATCTACTTTCTCAATTCAAACAATTTTGAAATAATAATGGAATATATTCATGGTAATACATTAAAAGATAATTTTTCTCCAGAGTTTTGTGTAGATTTGGGGAAAATTATAGGAAAGCTTCATTTACACAATATAATTCATGGTGACATAACAACCTCTAATTTTATAATGATACCACAAAATCGTTTAATTGTAATTGATTTTGGTTTATCCTTTATTTCTGAACGTTTAGAAGACAAAGCAGCCGATATTAGATTATTTAAAGAAATACTAAATAGCATTCATGTAGAATACTTTGAAACCTCTTTTGAAAATTTCTTATTGGGTTATACTGAAATTTATGGTAAAAAGTCTTTAAAAATATTTAACACTGTTAATGAAATTGAACAAAGGGGAAGATATTCAAGATAGTTTGAAATGTTTTTTTTCTATTATGGTAATTTTATCATTGTTGCATAATTTTTTTGCATATTCCTTTTTCTTTATGTTGCATAAAATGAACTTGACAAAAATCTATACTACACTCATAACAATGCCATCCGCATAAAGTATAACATACATTACATTTTGAAATAGGCTTATTGTAATCAAATTCCTTTGTTTGTTTGATTAGTCTTGGTTTTTGTGCCCTCTTTTGCGATTGTTGTCTCATTAAATTTATCCTCTGTAACTAAATAAAACATCATATTGATGTTTGGATAATATACTCCAATTGTATGGATCTATCAACCTGTTTGATAAAATCAGTATGTTATTTAAAGTTTTTCAAAATTAATTTTTTTTACAAATTGTGTTCTTTTGGATTTTTATATGATGAAATAATGCGGGGGGTGGGATTCGAACCCACGAATCCCTAAGGAACAGGGGTGTAGGACTGGGATACTCCCAAGCTCATTCTAAGCTTCGCACTTTTTTAGACCTGCGCCGTTGACCGGGCTTGGCGACCCCCGCATTACCTTATATGTTGTAAAAGCCAAATTTATCTATTGTTAATGCGGTATATTATGTGATTTAAATATTGTATGTGATCTTTTTGTTAATTGTAATCATTGGAGTTTTTATTATACAAGATATTGTGAAACAATAACTTTGAAATAACTACAAATATCTTTATTGTTAAAGGCGATAAATAAATGGATTTAACGAAAAAAAAATTGTTTGGAACTAATGGAATTAGAGGAATCTTTGGCAATGATCTTTCAATAGAGTTCATAATTGATATTTCTTATTCTATCGGTTGTTTCTTTAAGAGGGGCCCTATCGTTTTAGGTTATGATGGCCGTTCGTCAAGTTTTGCTATTTCAAAAATTGTTACATCCGTATTAATGTCTATGGGTATCAATGTCTATAATATGGGGTTAACTCCCACTCCTTGTTTACAGTTTACAGTAAAAAATTTAAATTTTTGTGGAGGAATAATGATAACTGCTTCTCATAATCCTCCTGAATACAATGGTTTAAAACCCATATCTAACAATGGAATAGAGTTATCAAGAAAAGATGAACACGATATAGAGGATATCTATTATCAAAAAGAATTCACAAAAATACAATATGAAAATTTTGGAAATTCATTTATTTTGGAAGATGCCATAGAAAAGTACGTAGATAAAGTATTATCATTTGTAGATGTTGATGCTATAAGGCAATGTAAATTTAAAATTGTAATGGATTTTGGCAATGGTGTGCAATCTTTAGTGGCCCCATTAATTGCGAAAAAATTAGGGTGTGAAATATTAGTCATAAACGGTAATATTGATGGAAGTTTTTCTGCACGTGGCTCCGAACCAAAAATGGATAATTTAACTGATCTTACGGAGATGGTAAAAAAAACTAATGCTGATCTGGGTGTTGCTTATGATGGTGATGGAGACAGAAGTATATTTTGTGATGAAAAGGGGATCATACACTGGGGTGATAAAACTGGCTCTATATTGGCCCATTATCTGATTAAAGACAAAAAACTTGACACATCAGTGGTATGCCCTATCAACTCTTCCTTGCTTATATCCAAAATATGCAACAGTCTTAACAGCAAAGTACATTATACAAAAGTGGGAAGTGTGGAAGTTACTCATTGCATGAAAGATACTAATTCCATAATTGGATTTGAAGAAAATGGTGGTTTTTTTTATGGCCTTTTAAATGAGGTGCGTGATGGTGCTATCACAACAACTCTTATTTTAGAGATGTTAAGCTATTATAAACAAAATCCATCTGAAATAGCTCTCCCAGACAACAGTAATTATGATTGTAATTCCAAAGTCTCTTTGTCGCTTTTGTATGGCATTTTCGACAATACCTATCAATTCAAGTCCAGTCTAAAACTATCAAATATTGAGGATATTCCCCATGTGCTTGATTTGTGTAAAAGTCATGGATCTGTAAAAAAAATTGAAGAGATGGATGGCATTAAAATATGGTTTGATGATGACTCGTGGATTATGTTTAGGCCCAGCGGCACTGAACCCTTATTAAGAATATATGCAGAATCTGATGATAAATCTTTGCTTGATTCGAAAATAAGAGAATACGATGAATTGATTAAGACCTCATTTCATATTAAAAATTCTAGTCTATGACAACGTTTTTAATACTCTTTTTTTGATATTTTAAGAGTGGAAATGATCCCAATGGGTGATTGTAAACTATGAGTAAACCATATTATGTAAAATATGATACACCAAAAGATCTAGTTAATGCAATTTATGAAGCTG
>JBKJYK010000279.1:0-5035 GCA_046715515.1 Candidatus Nitrosocosmicus sp. | reverse complement strand
CGGTAAGGGAAACAAAGACTTAGAAAGCATTTATTGTTCTCTTAAAGATAACAAAAAAGAATCAAAGGAAAAGGTCAAAGTTTCTATAGCGCTTGATAAATCATTTAATTTTTACTATAAAGACAATCTAGAGTTATTGCAAAAAAACGCAAAAATAGAATTTTTCAGTCCCATTGACAATAACGCTGTTTCTCACAATAGCAGCGGGATTATAATAGGAGGAGGGTTTCCAGAAATAATAGCAGATAGGCTGGAAAAAAACTCATCGATGAAAGGAAACATCCTAAAACTAGCCCAAGATAATATGCCCATTTATGCTGAGTGTGGTGGTTTAATGTATTTAACAAAGTCAATTTCAGGTTATAAAAATAAAAATAAAAATAAAAAATATAAAATGGTAGGATTTTTTGATGCGGAAACAATAATGACGGGGAAACTAACTTTGGGTTATACAGAAGCAATACTGAACAATAGCAAAACCACCCTTGGCAATATAACAAAATTACGCGGGCATGAATTCCATTATTCGAATATCATTGATAAGCACAAAGACATAAAATTGATTTATACATTAAACAGAGGAAAAGGGATTGCTGATGGGTATGACGGGTTTTACTCAAACAATTGTGTTGCGTCCTATATGCATACTCATTTTATTAACTCAAAAATTTCTAGCAATTTTTTGGAAAGTTGTTACAATTATTCGAAAAAATAAAAAAATCCCCCTTTGTCAAAACATAAGGAAATATTCATGGAGTGCGGAATTATTAAACACAAAAAAGCTATAGAGACATCAGATTGAGGAGGCTATTTGCTGTTTTTGTTTTTTTGTTGTGTGATGTACATCAACATCAGTGCATTAATTATAGATGAAGCAGCGGAACTTCCCCCTTTTCTGCCGCTATTTGTTATATAGGGAACATTTAATTTGGATAGTTCATGTTTTGATTCGACTGCAGAAACAAATCCTACCGGGATACCGATTACAAGTAACGGAGAAAGTTTGTTCTCTTTAATTAAGGATATAACTTGATATAAGGCTGTTGGAGCATTCCCAACTATCACAATACCGTTGTTTATTTTATCTGCTGCTTTTTGGATTGCCAATTCGGACCTTGTTTTATCAAACTTTTTTGAGTTTTCTATGCATTCGGGATCGTTGATATAGCAAATACCAGTCATATTAAGACTGGAGAGTGATTTTTTATTTATCCCATGTAAAACCATTTCAACATCAGTTACAACATAAGATTGTTTGGAGAATGCCAAAAATGCAGACTCTATGGCTTTTCCATGAAAAGTGATTTTACAGCCTTTTGCAAAATCAAAGTCTGCTGTGGCATGGATGACTCTTCTCACTATGACCCATTGATCTTGGGTATAGTCGTGCTTGCCAATCTCAGACTCGATAATATCAAAGCTTTGCCTCTCAATATCAAACGAATGTGGAGACATATCACGCCCTTTAGCCGAACCACTTTTGTAATCGGTATTGGAATTATTTGAATATTCCACTTTTATTTTCAGCCTCCTTAGCCAAGGAAACAACCAAATCAAGTATTAAAGAATCCACACCAATATGTTCAGATATATACAGATTGGTGAAATTAAACTTTTTTGATGCCTTATCAATATCAATTAAGATATCCTTTTGTATATGAATGCCTTTGTGCAAAAAATAAGGTATAACAAATATCGATTCGGGGTTTGAAACAAGGCAATTTTTGATGCCTTCCTCTATGTTAGGAAGCTCAAGCTCAAGAAAACAGTAATTGACATGTTTAAAATGACTTTTTAAGCTTTTAACAGTATATAAAAACGCATCTCTTGCCCGCCTATCACTGCTGCCATGACCAATCAATAAAAGAGAGTCGTTTTCCCTGTTGATTTTTTTTCCATATAACAAAGAGTTCACTCGGTCCAGAATAATCTTTGAAATCACTGGTTGATATGATAATGGTTTTGTTACCACCATCCTGCATGGAACAAGTTTAGTGAAATGCGCGGTTTGGGTTACTGCATCCTTAAGTTTCATGCCCGGATAAAGAAAATACGGAACCACAGTAATTGAGTCAATATCCTGTTCTAAACATTTTTTGATTCCCTCCTCTATAAATGGAGGCAAAACTTCAAGAAAACAGTAATCTACATAATGATAATCCGCCTGGCTCTTAATTTTAGCGCATGTTTCCATCAGTTCTTGTCGTACTTCATTCATTTTACTCCCCCGGTCAATTATCAATAACGCTTTTTTCAATTGTGCATCACCCTACTTATTGCGACAGTCAAATCCGGAGGAAATTTTCTTTTAGGTACTATTAAAATACCATTGGAAGTCCTTAATGATGAAGCTTCAGAGACACTATAAGTGCCTTCATACTTTCCAACGATTTCAGAGGGATTGGGAACAGCAACACTATTCAAATCTTCTTTAGAAAATAGCAAAATATTCAGACCATTCCCTCTGCAAAATTCATCCAACCCTTTGACAAGTTTTCCCCTATCCAAAGATGTAATCGAATTAATGCTTTTGAAACTCAATTGATTGTCATTTAATACACTAGTTATCCCTTTTTCAATAGTTTCTTTTGTGGTGCCCCAATGTAGACCTATTCCTACAACCAATGTTTTAGGCCTATAGACAACAGATTTCTTTAACAACGTTTGGTTTGAGATTAACTTATCTGTAATTATAAGAGAAGCTTTATAATCATCAGACAAAAGATCACCCATTTCATTTACAATATTAACATTTTTTGGTAACTCACTTAACCCCAACCAATCTTTTTCCCCAGCATCCTGAAAAACACCTATTTTCTCATTATTCACCATCATTGCACTAATGCTAGTAACATTTTCATAATTATCAATCACCCATCCAAATTTCCGTCCAACTAAATCTACTGCAATAGTGTTATTTACGTCAGCTGCAGTAGTAATTACAGGAATAGAGTTTAATAAACCAGATACTCTGGCGGTGAGTTCATTTGCGCCTCCAAGATGTCCTGAAAGTGTACTTATTGCAAACTTTGCAGAATCGTCAATTACCACTACCGCAGGATCGGTCTTTTTGTCTTTTAGATAAGGTGAAATAAGCCTGATCACAGCACCTAAAGAAAAAACAAGGATCAAGGAATTATAATTAGAGAAAAGATATCCGATTTTTTGATTTACGGATTCACTAAAGTAGATAGCAGATAAATCAGAATTGGCAAATTTAGATGGTACAAATATATCGACATCATCAAATGCGTTTTTTAGTTTTTTAGCAATTTCGATTCCGTTTTTGGTTATAGCTACTACTGCAATTTCCCTCTTACTTAAATTCATGATCATATAAATAAGGTATCCTCAAAAACATTTTTAATAATACTATTATAAGTCCACGTTATAACAATTTCTTTAATTCAAATATGCTAGTTTGATAAAACGACGAATTAAAATATAAATCAATTCTTTAGTTTGGGTATTTTCCTATAACATTGCCATCAAAGTCAAACATAATTATATCTATTGAGAGTTTGTTATTTGAGTAATTGCTTAGTTGAAAGAACGCATATTTGCACAAAAGATCATAATAACCACATATGCCATTATCGTTGATAATTTCAGACACATGTCTAGCCGTGTTCGCATTTTTAATCATATCTATGACTTTTTCTGATGCATTGGATTCTCTAGCCAATCTGGCCATAAAATCCAGATTGACATGTGAACCCCTTACATGGGTCTGTTTTACACCCATAGCTATTTTGGTTAGTTTGCCGACGAATCCTGCAACAATTGCCTTCTCCACTTTTTTTTCATAGCATTGCTTGATACTATATCCTGCAAAATCACCCATCTGAACATACGCATGTTCAGGATAAAGGGCTCCGAAAAGACTTTTGCAGTAATCCTCACTTCTTCCCCCTGTAGTAAGAACAAAAGTGTGCGAGTTCAAAGCCATTCCCACGTCCAAACTCTGCCTTATTGAGGCTGCAAAAGATGCGGTAGAATAAGGTAAAACTATTCCTGTGGTTCCAAGGATTGAGATTCCACCCAATATGCCTAATCTGGGATTATCGGTTTTTTTTGCAATTTCCTCACCATTTGGAACAGAGATAATAACAATTAACCCGTTGTTTTTTGTAATTTGGTCATTGATTTTAAGCGCATCGTTTAAGGATTGAATAATCATTTGCATCGGAACGGGATTTATTGCGGCCGCACCTATCTTCAAACCAAGCCCAGGTTTAGTTACTCTCCCAACACCAACTCCACCGTCAACAACGATTTCTCCAATGTTATCGGTAAATCGAACAGTGGAACAAATTTCAGATCCATGAGTTGCATCAGGGTCATCACCCCCATCCTTAACCACCGCGCAGGTGACAGAATTGTCTTGAAATTGGGTCCAAGAAATATCTAACGTAACTACTTTGCCTTTTGGAAGTGTTATTTCAACACTATATGTAGATGTTTTAGATAAGAGTGCCAATAATGCAGCTTTCGTTGCGGCAGATGCAGCAGTTCCGGTAGTTAAACCAGTTTTTAACAAACCTTTTTGTTTTTTTTCCATTATTTCTTTTGGAAGATCCTGTTCTTTTTCTGCAATAGATAAATCACTCTGTTGAATGGTATCTTTATTTGAATAATTAAAAAAACTTACCAAATATATTGTTCAATCAACAACCAGAATTAAAAAACATTTCTTAAAAGATATAAATACTAAAAATATGGTTATGACTGTAAAAGCGGTTTAAGAAGGTTTATTTTATCGGTCTCCTCCCATTTAAAATTTACATCAGATCTACCAAAATGGCCATAAGCAGAAGTTTTCTTATATATGGGCCTCTTTAAATCCAAAGTTCTTATTATCCCTGCGGGGCTTGTATCAAAAATGTCCTGGACTTTCTCTTCGATCTTTTCCTCAGGTACATTAGAGGTGTTAAAAGTATCAACCATTATTGAGATGGGTTTTGCAACTCCGATTGCATGGGCTATCTGAACCTCACATTGGGAAGCTAGTGCAGCTGCCACAATGTTTTTTGAT
>JBKJYK010000278.1:0-5113 GCA_046715515.1 Candidatus Nitrosocosmicus sp. | reverse complement strand
TTGTGAAAATCCTTCGCCAATTAGAAATTGAGATTCCTTTTTTGAATATTATTGAATTTCCATGCCCTTTTGCAGTCCCGCTTGGAAATGAGTCAAGTCCTCTGATATGCTCAGTCCAGCTGCTTTCTCGCTCTACAATCCCATTGCCATTGACTTCAGACACAATTTTGCTGCCATCAGGTTTGTCAACCTCTTCAAATAATTTGTTGTCTGCTGAAATCGTGGACCATTATAATTGTGATTATTATTATACTGTTTTCATAGTCAGTACACTGCTCTTATTCCATACGCCTCTAAGGGGTTATTTTCGTTTTATCGTGTGACAGGAACATTTTCACATTGTCATCTGCTCAAACTATTTGCGGATTAGGAACACGCTCTTTTTTTACTCCTTCTTTGTTGATTATTGTAAAAGATGGATTTTAGAATGAGAAATCATAATTCATAAAAGTATAATGTACTTGTGTCCAGTTTGATTAAACAAGATATTGAAATCATCTGGTTTGGGTTATGATATTTATAAATACTTTGTTTCATCATTTACAGTAATGAGTGAAGATGTTTTTGCAGAGGATAAAGCGGTGAAAAAAATCCTCAAGGACGAAACATTAGATGGAGAAAGTACTGCATACGATGTAAGTGAAACACAAAGTGACAGCAATCAGGCCGATGCTGAAAAAGATAATACCGCAACTTAATGACAACCAATCTAAAATTAAACTATTTCACCATCTGATGTATGGATTAACAATATCAGATGCCTGTGATAAAAGTATATTTTTTCTTCACAGTTTAGCAAGAGATATTTTCACAGGGCCATCTTGTTTGAACTCTTTTTTGACGTTTATCCTGATCAATCATCTAATCTGCGTACGATAAATGTTATGGAACCTTGAGATCGTATAATGATGAACTTGGTTTTAGAGAGCATTCAATCACATTCTATTTTGACCTGTACTGTAACTAGTGACTTTTAGTGAAATTGTTTTTGCTATAGTATCCTAAAATTGTTACCGAATTTCTTTATCTGTACAATTTAAATCCTCTGAATTATATCTAAAAGGTGATTGAACCCATTTACCTACCTTACTTAAACCCACTTAGTCAAAGCTAAAAAGTAACTGAGCCCTTCTACTGTTTGAGCCCGTATTTTTCCTGACGCTTTGGTTATTGTAAAGATAACTTGAGTTGGTTTAATTCTAATAATACAAATACTAAGGAATCGATATCTAAATAGGTATGTTGCCATAAATGACAGAAAAATTGTTGAAAGTGACCGTGTTTTGGAGTAACTGCTTGAAAGGTTAAATACAGACTATCATGACATTTGGTATCTCTTTGCAATCGAATTTGTATATGAAGATTAGTTTTGAATACCCGTTTCAATAACAACATGAAGAAATGACCTTTATCTCTCCAGCAAATCTGGGATAAAATAAGTTTACAGAAAATTATTTTGGTTAATCTATATTTAGTCTGTCCCTATTTCAGTAATACATTATAATACGCGTTTATTTGATTTTATTTCAGAATGTCATGTATTTATAATATGATTTAGGGACAAAGGATATTGTACTATTTAATGAATTATATGTATAATTTAATAAGGAAGAGAAGAAGATATTTGTAAATTATATAACATCTGATAAAAAAAAGTATCATCCATACGATGCCAATAATGCCGATATAGATTGTATCCAGTCTCAAAAAAATCTTACGATAAAACAATAGAATCTGATTTTTTTAATAAAAGAAACAACAAAGATAATTATTCGGATAGTAAAGAACAAACTCAAGTTCTTGTTGCAGAATCAAACTATGATTTTAGGTATCTCTATCAATCCTATTTAAATTCATTTGGTTTAAAGTTAGAAATGGTGGATAGTGGAGAAGCATGCTTAAATCGCTTATTCAAAGATAAAAATGCAAACAATAACAACTTTGACATTGTTATTATTAACACACATCTGTTTGACATACCGGGACTTGATATCGCAAAAGAAATACACAAAAAAAACCCAAATCAAAGGATTGTTATTATTACTACTTCCTCCAGGGAACACATCCTTAAAGGCCATTTAGACATTGCTGGTATTGACCATGAATGTATACTGACTATACCGTTTAGGTTCTCTAATTTAATATCTTTAATAAAATCAAATAAAAAAACATACATGGTTGATTTATCTGAATATCAGTTTGGTAAATACTACGTTACATAAATTATATTTTCAAAATTGGCTGTTATAGAAAAGTTTAATCAATACCTAAAAACTGTTGCTAGGCTATGTTCCAACAAAATTTAAAAAATAGAAATATAATAATTGATTGTGAAAAACATATCTGGATACCATCATTAAACCTGAAACTAGTATATTTAATAGGGTTATTTAATGAAGTTAAATTCCTTTTTATATTTAGTATCTTTTTCCACCACTTCTGTGAGATCTGCTAGACTCATTCTCTGGGCTATTTTATAGAATCTTGCTTTTTTACTAATGACAGAGGTATAATAAACTTGAATATCGTATATCCTGGAGACAGGGAGCAATACTATTCCTTTCTTACACCCGAGGCATTCATTTAACTGTAAGAATGGATGGATTACCGTAGTGCAAGCGGTGAAAACATAACCAAAGAAAGCCTTGTTATGAGAGATATATGGCAGAATGATGGTACAGAGGGTGCAGCCAATCCTAAACCTCTAAATTCGTTTGCCATAACGAGACTGCTAAACAGGGCATGGCAAGCACAAAAGATAAGACCAAAACTTTAGAAGGGGGAAAAAAGACACGAGTTCAAAACGGCCCATGGGTTCCGGAAGTACTTTAAGACACAGGCAGAACAAGCAAGGATTCCAAACATAAAAATAGAAATATGGCTCGGCCGCAGCCTCAGGTAACGGATTCGTATATACGATTTACAGAGGATCAAATGCTCAAAGATTATCAAAAAGCAATAGATTATCTCAGTGTCAATTAAACAGTTGTTCTTATCAACAAAAGTCTTATAAAACAGGAGGAAATAATTTAAACATCTCTTAAAGAAATGGAAGAGAGACACAAAAAAGAGTTAGATGGATTGCATGAAAAATATGAAAAGGATTTTAATTTAGATAATTTGAAAGCAAAATACAGATGGCTTTACGAGACTATTACTGAGTAGATTATGATATGATAACATGTTGTAAAACCGCTAACCAATATAATATTTGTCTAGAGAGAAAAAATGATTCAAATAAATTAATATTATATATTATATTAAACCATTCAAACAAATTTTCAAGTAGAAAATCAACAATTTGTAGTTTACCTAATTCTTAAGATGTTTGTGTTTCGCTTAATCAAGCATTGTCAATTTGAATAATTATTTTATAAATATAATTATAGTTATAGTTCATCTAATAACTGACATATTATTAATTAATTGGTATCTAAATAACGCCTCGTAAAAAGTTTAAACTCTAATGATAGACATGGCATATTATACTAGACTTATATTGTTGAAAATCTTATTCAAATAATGTTACTATTAACAGTAATACAGTATTCTCGCACCGTATTAATAATTTAAAGCATAAGAACAGTCATGAAATACGATCATAAAATTAGGTCTATAAATATTCTGTTATTAACTACCTATTACACATATTTTAGTAATAGGCATCATATGGTCATCATGGCTATGAATGATTAATAAAAATTGATATCTTTAGTAATAATCTATTAACCTGTAAACAGGCAGAAAAATATCTCTTTTTTTATTATTATAGATGTCATTAGCATATTCCTTATGAGATATTATCTCAAACCTGTTTATCATATCATGATGTTACTCCCTTAATGATAATAATAATTTCATCATCTAAAGTACTATTTTTAGTAGCATCTACATCCGGGATATCCACATCAGCAATCTCCCATCAAGAAAGTTCTGCGCAAATGCTTGGCCAGGGCGTTGCCGATGGGATAAACCTTGGTATGGGCAGTCTATTGGGTGTAGATAACTATGCTCTGTTTGATCCTCTCAGTGACACAGGCATTAATAAAGACATTGCAACGGCACAAATATTTGGCCCGGTGCTCTATCAATGAAGTACAAGTTTATTGCATCAGCAATGTTTGCTCTTTATTTGGGGTTAGCCGCAGCAGAAGCAGTAGTAACAGCGGAACAAACATTTGCTCAGTCGCAGGTATTTAATCACGGTATAGCTGGCGACTGGGACACCGATCCCGACTGTGTCGCAGTAGCAAACCTCATGGCATCCAAAGGCGTAAAAACGGTAATAGGGTTGGGTCACTACGGCTATGAGGACACGGCTACAACTTGGTGGAAAACTTGTTTCCACAACAACAATGACCTGGCTCAACCAAAATTGGGACCGGGTTGGTCAATGTGGGGAGCAATCGGCAATCATGACAGAAACGAAAAAGCAGCATATTTGGGTGTTTTTGGCCAGGACTCTCCTGTTACATCCACCATCAGGGACAAACACTACCAAATATTCATGGACACATCCGAAAACCTCCTCACCTCACCAGATAGGTGCAACCCCTCAAACTATAAAGTTGGAACTCCACAATATGACAAGGTAAAACTATTATTGAAAGACGCAAAGGCAAAGAAGGGTTCTGGTGAAGTTAACTGGATTTCGGTGTCATTGCATTGCAATGTATACTCATCATCATCACAGCATCCACCCACAAAAGATCTTAGGACCATATATCAGCAACTATGGGAAAACGCAGACGTTGACTTTGTCTTTAGCGGCCACAACCACAACTATGAACGCACCTACCCGCTGACATGGACTGGCACAAGCTATCAGATATGCAATCCCGGGGAAACAACTGGATATGTTGACTTGGATGACAAAGACTGCATTATCTTCTTTACCGTTGGAACTGGCGGTAGAAGTGGAGAAACACTAAGATCAGCTCCATCCTATATTGTGCCCGCAGAAAGAACCCTGCCCTACGGTTACCTGAATATGGGCATCGATAACGAAATAGGGGAAGTTAGGTTCCAAATGTTCAAGACAGACGGAAAGACGATAAGCGATTTTACCGTTAAGAGAACAATTAACGCCCCGCAAACTAGCGCCGCTCAGACC
>JBKJYK010000277.1:0-4393 GCA_046715515.1 Candidatus Nitrosocosmicus sp. | reverse complement strand
GGTAACTACACCATAATAATTAATTTGATTTTAGAAGAATGAAATCTTATTTTAGAACTAAAATCACCATAAAGAAATACCAAAAACTAATATTAAATGACCTTTTGTAATTTAGCAAACAAACCATTAGCTTTTATAATATTATTGTTAGTAACATACAGAAATAACAAAATACGAAAGTTTTTTGATTTAATCTCACAACTATTTTTTAGGAATTCATAAAAATGGGAGATATTAGTTTGATGTATTTTGGCCTATGCTGCATTTACCTCCACAAATGGACAGTTGACTACTACTCCTGCATTGCCAATAACCAACTTTCCCTCCGAGACTGCAGAATTTATTTGACTCAGCTGGCTCAAAAACTCTGCATTTGTAGCGTCTTTCCAAGAAGCAGATTGTATTCTCCATATTGGACTATAGGAAGCATCACCGACATCTGTTGAAGCAATGCTTGCTTGAAATCCCATTGGCCCCGTTCCCCTTATGCCATTTGTAAATACATAAAGGTCAGATGATGCTCCGGTGCTTACGGTATTCCCAGTCTTGTTTACGAATACAACACCAAGGTCTTTTGCAACATCCATTTTTGATGCATCTGTAGCTATGTAATAAATGGTGGAACCATCAGGTGCAAAACCTATATGGCCTACAAATGTTACTTTATTATTTTGTGTATCGATATCCAATACTTGGCCTCCACCATATGCTGTTGTTTCAGTTAGTGTTTTATTCTCTCTTATCATTAACTCCCCACCACTCCACTTTACGAAAGGACAGTTTACAATAATGTCTGTAGGGGTTATGGTTAATTGCCCACTTCTTTGAGCGTCAATTATCTCGGATTCCGATTGTAGCTCCTTTGGATTCACATTTGGCTTCCATTCCACCAGATTGATTCTCCATAGGGGACTATAATCTTGTTCACCGGGTTGAGAGTCTGCTACATTTGGCTGGAAGCCTTGTGGACCTGAACCATTGATACCGTTTTTGAATTCATAGATATTTGCCAAGGAACTGTTGGGCGAAAACTTCAATGCGGGTGTATATGCAACCCTGGAATTGGTGAGGTTTGACAAATGACTTGCGACATTTTTGTCTGATACTTCTGTTGTGATATAGAATACCTCATTTCCATTAACATATCCTTTGATTAAAGGTAGTGTCACGGGAACACTTGTTTCTGTTAGGTTTTGGGTCTTCCCAGTTGCATTATTTTCAGCAATATTTGACAATGTACCGTTTGAAACAGTACTTGTTGCGTAAGAGGATTTTATTGTTTCTTTATTCTCAAATACAGATGTTTCTGAGAGCAAGGCTATTGATGAAACAAAGATTGCCATCACAAATATTGAACTTATTTTTTTCAATTCATAGTTTTTCATTTTGAACATTAGTCATGGTTTAAAATTGTTTATAAAATAGTTATTTCCACTTTCAATCCACATTGTATCCAAATCAGGTCCAAATGCATAAGGTAATCGGCATGCAAAAAGGTATTCAGCTGATAAAGTCCACATGATTTCACATTTCCAACAATATATCAATATAAGCATGCTTTTTCAATATTAAAATAAAAATGCCTGACCCTAATGCCATGCGTTTGTTATGGTTTCTATTCGCTGGCTCCAAGGGAGGTACAAATAGAATAAGAATTATTGATTTGCTAAAAGAACAACCACATAATACTAATCAAATTGCTGAATCCATCAATATCGATTACAAGGCAGTACAGCATCATCTAGCAGTACTTGAAAAAAATAACCTGGTAACCAAGATTGGAGAAAAATATGGCATTTTGTATTTTATCTCAAATTATCTAGAGTCGAACATAGAGACATATGATGAAGTTAAACTGAAAGTGAATTTTAATAATAAAAAATAAAAGGAGGTATCATTTTGCTTTCTATTATTGATTTATTTGGTTTTAATCTGGTATAAATTTGGATAAAAACAAATAAGCCTTTTCAATAATCTTATTAATTAACTGATGGAACCCCTAATGCAATTTACTGCAATAGTAAGCTTGGCAAACATAGCTGTACTAACAGCCTTACTGATAGTATACGCCAAGATTTACAAAGCAAGTAAAGCAGTTTTTACTTTGGGGTTAATGTTTTTTTCAATGATGATGATGTTACAGAATATTATTGCAGTTTATGCTTATTTTGCAATGGCTCCATTATATCCTCCAGAACTATATCCATATTTCCTTGGAATTCATATTACAGAACTTGTAGGATTAGCTGTACTATTGAAAATTACTTTAACATAATGGAAAGAGAAAAGTATAAGACAAGATTGGAAAAATTCTTTAATTTTATTGGATTGGAGGCTTTACAATAGAAGAAAAAAGTATTAATTTCATAGAAAAGTCGAAAATCAAAGGAATCCCTATTTGGGGACAATCTCAAGTAATGAGCCTTCTCTTGGTTTTCCGTTCATATCTCTTATATCGGCTATTAGGTGGTTGTTTGAATCCTTATCTTTTATGATTTTCACTTGTCCAAAGTTAAAGATGTTTCCTTCTCTATACAGCAAGGTGGGATTGAAGCTTTTGTCCAATTCTGATAGGGGAACACCTAAACGTTTAGCACTCAATGGACCGCTTAGTAATTCATATATGATGGTGCTACTACCATCGTTATCCAAATCAAAATCATATTTGATGAACGCAGGAAAATGGACATCAGTGGTCACAAATACAATGTTTTTGAGCTTGTTCTCATCGATGAACCCCAAAAGGTCATTTAGTTCCCTCTCAAATCCCGTAGAATTTAAATAATCTGTTTGTTTACCGTTTGCCCATCCATCGCTCCCAAAAACTGACTTTTTGCTCCCTGTAGGAACAGAAATGGGAACATCACTGCTTACAATTTTCCATGTTGCGTTGGAATTCATTAGTCCTTGCTTCAACCATTCAAGTTGGTTTTTCCCTAACAGAGTTTTGTCATTTTCAGGAGTATCCATTACATGGTTTTGGTCACGATAGGAGCGTGCATCAATGAGGAACAAATCCAAAGGTTTTCCCCAATTAAATGATCTATAAATGACGTTTGAGTTATTGTCCATAGCACCTGTCTTGATTGGCGAGTAATGGAAAAAGGCAGCTAATCCCTCTTTAACAATATTCGGATAGCCTTCTCTGTCGATATTCTCCAAATTCCAGTATGGCCATTTTGAGCCAAAATCATCAATTACCTCATGATCACCCCATTGCGAGTAAATGGATGTGTTTTTGAGGAAGTTCTGCAAATAATTGTCATTTCTATTGTATTTCCAATGATCTTCAAATATTTCTACAACTTCGCTACTATTTTCCCAATCAACTGATGGGCTGTCTATGGACCTGAAGCCTCCTGGAACGTTTTTCCATGCAATATTATTATCACGATCTGCTGGGCCTTTAGCCGGACACATTCCATCTGCATATATCATATCCCCACCAGCGATAAAGAAATGAGGATTTAATGATTGCATGGATTCAAATATTCTGTAGCCATTAGTCTTTTCATTTCTACAATAGCCTTGACCACCCAAATCAGCTCCCCAAATGAACCTTATTTCTCCAGTTGCATTGTTATTAAAATCACCATTTTGGTTGGGTGCAGTGATAAATTTGCCTATTGCGGGGTTGCTAGTGTTATTGGGATCTGAAAGATCAGAGAACCAAACCCTATAAAAATATGTGGTACCAGGCACTAATTCCACTAGATTGGCTTTTGCGGTAAAGTCAGTTGACGCATTAGCCACCGATCCCCCTTTATACATATAGTTTGAGAAATTTTCGTTTGTATCATATTCCACATTCATTATCGATACACTGTTAGATCTTGACCAAATTGTCGCACTTTGATTTGTAACATCTCCCGAAGCAACACCATGGGTAATGTTTAGTTCTTGCTGTGCATATGCAGTATTATATATAATGCCTGCAAAGCATATTATTGTTAGCAGAAACATAAATCCTAACGCAAACACTAAAGAGGATTGCGTTTTATTCCACTTAAATATCATTTTTTTACGAGTTTTAATTATACCCTTTGATCCATAGCGAAGCTAAAAATACATTGGTTAGGGTGCCTAAGACAAATATAAAACCAATCAAAATAAAGCAAGATATCTGCATAATACTTTATGTATATTGTGAAATAATCGGCAAAACTGTTTTGGTTTATCTAAACAAGATGGTAATTTTGTAACCTTGCATGAATGCAACAATTAAAAAATTTATTGCTGAAAAAATCCTTAAATTTAGCATTATTCTATTTATTGTAAAATATATAACAGAGAATCGATATGGGCATTAGCCCCCTTGGGCCCATAAGATATCTGTTCGCTTTCATAGGCCCAGGCTAAGTTATAACCATCAATATGTGACTTTATCTTCAGC
>JBKJYK010000276.1:0-2870 GCA_046715515.1 Candidatus Nitrosocosmicus sp. | reverse complement strand
CGGCGCCATTGGGTTAGAATGGCTCTCAAGCTGAAGGGGGACAAGCAGGTTCTTACGACGGGAACAACGACGGAGACGACAATTAATAATACATGGATTAAGAAATCTCAGGATGTTTGATAGAGTATCTTTTCCCGGTATCTATTATTTGTCTGCGCCAGAGATTATAACGTGTGCTGAAGACAATAACAGAAATAACTAAACCTTTTTTTATTTAATTTCTAAAAATTGAATCATATGTCATAATCAATTTTATGTTGCAAGGATAACTGTATCTTATCATTTGATGAAGATTTCTCCATAACGGGATAGATACAAAAATTCTTGTAAGTGATGTATATGTTAATTATGGAACTAGTGAACAGAGGTGGTAACTATATATACAGTTCAGCAAAATCAGTGTTGCTAAAGTATCCAATTTCTTTATTACAATAAGGTACGTTATTTTATATTTTTCTGATTGGTCGTTCATTTTATTTTATTTGGGACTACAGTATAGATGTTCTAATGTTCTATCCATAAGTTAGATGGCAGTCACATCGTCTTCCAAACTAATAGTTTAAAAAAACTATTTTTTTATTCCCCTTTTTGCATTGTTATTGACTATGCAAACAGTTTTGTCAAATTTTCACAAATAATATCAAAGGCCTTATATACAGATAATTCTCTTTATGCTTTTGTTTTGGCTGCCGTGTTTTGGACTTTACCTCTGGATTTCAGAAACTGTTCAGAGCGGTAATACCAAAATATTTATCTCCGGAACTAAGGGGAACTGCGTATGGTTTATACATTTTGCTCTCAGGTGTATGTTATTTTGTTAGCAATATAACATTTTGATTTTTGTTGGATGTTTACGGAGTGAATTTAGCGGCGCTTTATAGTCTTTGTTTATCCATCATTGCAATCACAGGAATGACAATCTTCATTAAAAAATATAAATTATAGTGACAGGCAACCAAATTGCAATAGATTTATTCCCTTATTTTTATAAACTAATGGTCACGGTATTTCAGGTGTAAGATGTAGTATAATGCATAATAATGCCACCGATAACCTCTGATGTACATAACATTATTCCAATGACAGAACAATTGCAATGGCAGTAGCAATGTCACCTAGTTGTCGCATCAAGATATTTCATCCAACAAAGGAGATAATGATGGTGGCAGCTACATACCAAAGAGATGTCCATTACCAAGGTAAAAAGAGAGAAAAAAAATCCCATTTGCAATGTTCAAGGTAGCAACAATGGCACAATAGATGCCACAATCCTAATGCGCATCTGGTGAAGACATAGAAATACAGAATTTAGATGATTACAGTGGAATCGAAAGACTAACGGTAAATTGTTTTATATCGATGCCTGCAGTGGCAGCAGAAGCTGGTGAATGGTAAATGTCAAGAACCATTTACACATAACAGGAAAAATCACATATAATTTTTAAAACTCACCCAATTAGAGTTATCTTTGTTGTCCCATTTTTCAAAGAAAATTACATCAGAGAGGTTCATCCGTTTTAACCATTTATCCTCTTCCAAATCAGGAACATCGTTGAACTTTTCAACATGGCCTAAGCATAAATACGCAACAGGTTTTACATTGTCCGGCAGGTTTAAAGCAGTAGCCAAATCCAAATTATCCAATATGCTGACCCAACCAACGCCTATGTCTTCAACGCGTGCCGCAAGCCACAGGTTTTGAATGGCGCAGCAAACACTGTAAATTCCGGCTTCCTCAATTGTCATTCTTCCGATAACAAAAGGCGCAAACCTTTCCTTGTCATAGGTCACGCAAATATTCAGGTCAGATTCCAAAATTCCCTCCAACTTTAAGTTATGGTATTGCTCCTGCCTTTCCCTGTCTTCATTCAAAAGATCTATGGACTTTAGTCTCTCCCTTAAAAAAGATTCCTTAACCTTTAGACGGGTGGTTTTGTCTTTTATCAGTATAAAGTTCCATGGCTGCGAATAGCCAACTGATGGCGCATGGTGAGCAGCCTTTAAGATATTGTAGATGGTTTTGTCTTCAATACTTTTGTTTGTGAACCGTTTTCTGACATCCCGCCTTGAAAATACAACATTATAAAAGACATCTTTTTCCAGTTCATTGAATTTTTTATTGTAAAGTTTTTTGTCCGTATTATCCACAAGTCCCCACTAGTTTCAGTTTTGCTTTTAGTAACTTCTTGATAATGATTTATTTGTTTTGCTCAACTGTCTTGGTGCCATATATTCATTTTGATAATGTGCCTAAACAAAGAAAGAGGAGAACTATCACCACTAACTAATTAAATGATATCAATTGGTGTCTTCTTTTGGTGTGATTGTGTTCCCAGTCTATCTCTTTTCTCAAACTCTCGTAGATCTGCTTTGTTAGGTTTTCCATATAAAAATAACCAAAATTAACAATACTGTTTTTATAATTTTTTTAAATAATTAACATTTAAAAATTGGCTTTTGCTCTGCCAAATTTAGCAGCTGATTAAATGGTGCAATTCAGACACTAACGTAAGATGTCAACTACTAAGCGGATACATTGATGAATCTCTAAAGTTTTTGAATTGACTGTAGTATCCATCTATTTATTTAATAGGGCTTCCAATGTTACCAGTTTTGTCATCATCAAGACTCTTGGAATTTGAATCCATTTTGATATTACTGCCAGATGCACTTTTGTTGTCTTCTGCTTTGATATCGTCATGGGTGTTTTTGGACCCATTTTTCTTTCTATGGGTAATGTATTTGGATACAAAAAACATCTCATCCTTAAACCCAGTGTAGTTCCAATAGTATTTGTTAACAACAGTTGATATGACAAACCAGGCAACACTGTTAACTATAATGGAAAATAAAAATCCATAGTAGTAGGT
>JBKJYK010000275.1:0-4379 GCA_046715515.1 Candidatus Nitrosocosmicus sp. | reverse complement strand
CAGCTTTAAGTGGTGCGATTTACAGTGATGGAACAGTGGAGAGGAAAAAAGATATATGGCATACGGGGGGCTATACGGTTGCAAAGGGTACAGTCCAAGGCACAAGCTCAATTGTTGATAGATGGATTGGATGGAAGGTTGTAATGTACAATATCAATGACAATATAGCAGTAAAAATGGAGTCCTATTTGGATGATGAAAACAACAACAAATGGAGAAAAGTTACCGAGTTAATAGATGATGGCCAATGGTATACTAATGCGTCAGATGAAATATTCTACAGTGCTGTTTGTGACAGGCCTAAAAACCACATTATAACAAACCCAGGGCCGATAGCGACATTTAGGTCAGACAATGTTGCATTGAACTTCAAAAATCTCAGCATAAGAGAAATTCAACCACCAACTTTGGGTGGCATGAAACATTGATTTTTTAGCAAGTTTGCATCCAGATTTTGGTGATTTGATATTGTGTCATTTGGGCAAATCATTTTCCTCCCAGTGTGTATACCCGCTTCATCTATAAAACTTGGGAATTGAAAACCTGTTCAGTTCATTTTTGCAAACAGGGCAGTTTTTGCCATGATATAGGAAATTTTCTAATTTAGGGTGAAAAGTTGACGCCGTCCAATAGCAACTATCGCATAATAAAAAATACCTTTGCTCCATTAAATGGTATGTGGAGTTTTTAGGACTGTGATTATTCCCATTGTTAAAATTCTTTTTGTTTCTCCTCTCATATTGTTGTAGGCTATTTGTTATCAACTGAAATAGAAAACAAACAATATTATAAAAATAAAGCTCTGACAGGTTAAAAAAGTATGTTATATTTATAAAACCAAAAGGTAATGATAAATAACATTTAATAAGGCATTTTGTTGCGTCATTTCGAATAATTACCATCCTACAGATTGATATGTAGTCATAAAAAAAGGAAATTTGTGGCCATATAAAACAAACATATCTATTTTCAGCAGTTATTAACTTTATGTCCTAATGAACAATAATTTTGCTTTACGTTTCATAAAGAGAAGGAACATAGACTTGAGGTTGATAGGGTCGCTATAGTAACTACATTGTTACCTAAGTCAGTGGTGATGGTGATAGGGGCTATATCATTTTTTGCATCCTTGACAATAAAAACAATGAGGATGCGGATCAAAGCGGCCCTGCTGCTTTCTGTGTTTCATATTTACCTCAAGCTTTGGCGCCTAAAGAGCCATGTTGCAACCGGCATGGCAACGACGATGATGCCTGTGCACCATGCTAATGCAAGCCAGCCCGAATTGCCGATTGGTGTTCCGACAAGTAAGCCTCGAATGGCATCAATGACATGCGTAAGGGGTTGGTTTTCAGCGAATAACCGAAGTGCCTCCGGCATGGTATCAGTTGGGACAAATGCGCCACTGACAAATGTCAAAGGAAAAATGACGATAAAGCCAGTCCACTGTGCGGCTTCAATGCTTTTGACAAGCAGGCCCATGATAGCCGATATCCAAGAGATGGCAAGTGAAAATAGGACTGCAAGCCCGAATACCAACACCCAATCTGTTAACCCAGCAACTGGCTGGAAGCCCACCAGAAAGCTAACGCCAATCACAATTAAACCCGATATCATATTCCTTACCAAATCCGCTGCAACATGACCAATTAGGAGAGATGATCTGGCGATCGGAAGGGAACGAAACCGGTTGACAATGCCTCTTTGCAGGTCAATTGCCAAATTCATTGTCGTGTAGTTAGCCCCAAAAGCTAGCATTTGGACAAAGATGCCGGCAACAAGGAAGTTCACATAACTTATGTTCCCAGTGTCTATAGCACCGCCAAACACATAGCGGAACAGGAGGAAAAACATCATTGGGAACAGCGCGACAGAAAAGAGCTGGTCAAGGTTTCTAGTTATATGCTTGATGCTGCGTTTGGTAAGTACCCATGAATCACTCAATGCCCAAAAGACCTTTGAGTGGTTCTCTTTTTGTATGTCAGAGCTGAAGGTAGGTTTGGTCATTTCTTTTTACCCTTTTGGCGAATCCTTTGTTTCTCCATTTGATTGTTCTGTTGTGTGGCCGGTAAGAGTAAGAAAAACATCATCAAGTGTTGGGCTGCGATACGACACGCTTTCAACCTCAATTTCCGCATCATCCAAATCGCTCAGAACTTGTTTTAGTTGGTGCACACCGCCTTTGGTCACCACGCTAAGAGTCCTTCTTTTGACATCAAAGTGAAGACCATCCTCATCAACCACCTTTTTAGCTTCGTCAAAGTCACTTGCCTCTGCTACCGTTATCTCCAAACGTTCTGAACCTATTCGCTGTTTTAACTCATCAGATGTGCCTTCTGCAATGATTTTGCCTCCATTAATGACCACAATCCTGTCTGCAAGATGATCTGCTTCATCCATGTCTTGGGTAGTGAGGAGAATGGTAGTGCCGGAAGAGACCAATTGCTTTATAATCTTCCACATAATCAGGCGGCTCCGAGGGTCAAGGCCAGTTGTAGGCTCATCCAGAAAAATAACTGGAGGAGAAGCGATCAAACTGACAGCTAGGTCTAGTCGGCGGCGCATACCACCTGAATAGGTTTTTACCGCACGGTTAGATGCCTCCACCAAGTCAAACAACTCTAGTAACTCCAGGGTTCTTTGTTTGACATCTTGGTGTCTGAGACGGTAGAGACGGCCAATCATATGGAGGTTTTCTATACCTGTCAAGTATTCATCGAGTGCTGCATACTGACCTGTCAGACCTATCAGACCCCGTACTTTAGAATCTTCCTTAACTACATCAACGCCATTGATTAGCGCCTTGCCACTGTCAGGTAAAAGAAGCGTGCTTAGTATATGAACAGTGGTCGTCTTTCCGGCCCCGTTAGGCCCAAGTAATGCAAGCACAGTACCTTGTTTGACCGCAAAGTCAATGCCATCAAGTACTTTAAGCTGTTTGTATGATTTTACCAATCCCTTTACTTCAATAGCATTCTCTGCCGGGACATTTTCTCCAACCAACATATTGGAGGCTTCATCCCAGTTTTCCCTGTTCCCCATGGTAGACAATAGATCTAATCCCCATTACCGCCCAAATCGCCCGCAATCGCATTGAATTTTGGAACGATGTGGTTTGTGGATTTTTTTTTTGCAAACTATGGATTCAATTTTTTCATTTCCCACCTTTGCACAGTTTTCATATGGTTGCATAGTAGGTTCTCCGTATTTGCATGGGCTCAAGAGAATTTTTTCATCTTCTTTGGTGGGAACCTCGTTAGAAAGGCTAGTAAAGTCCTTCAGGTTATAATTACTGCTAAGCTGAAAGAATTCCATGTTCATAATCCTGTCTAACCTAAACAAACCATCATATTAATTATTGATCTGTCGTGGTTTTAAGTTACAACAGTTACTGTATTATCATACTTTCGGATGCGGAGTAAGATTTGTACGGCCGTGGAAAAGGATATGGAATATAAAGAAAGTAACCGCCGTAACCGTTCAATTAAGGACTGGAACGTATTTCTTATCGTCACCCAATGCGGCTGCGGCTGCGGTCATTTTTGCGGATGCCTTATTGCCATCGATAATAGCATCACATTTAGATTTTTCATTTCTTTGGGTCAAACCATACGTCGGATTGAGAACTTTTGCTTATATGGGTTTCACTGATAGATATATTTAAGGATAATTCTTACAGGTTCAGTGTCCCAAGAGATACAGGCCTCATATTGCCATTTTACAGCAAATGGGTGCACATAATCCATATGCCTATACCCGCTTATAAAAACCTGCACTATCAAACAATACAGTTATGCTTACCCTTACCACCATTGACATTGAAACAGCAATAGGGAGTAGGGCATGTTTGAAAGCATGTCTTGAAGCATAAAGAGGTGTATTTTGCATAGGCTGATAAAAATCAGATCAGAGAAGATGGGCTTTGTCAAGGGTTAAAGGCTTAAAGACAGCAAGGAAGTACGGAATAAAGGCACAAGGTCGTTCCGTCTATAGTTTTAATTTTATTCGCGAGGTATAAAGTAACCTGAGGAACCAAGTCCAGAAATGCAGATAGAGTCTTGGTATCGGCAGGTCCCCCTGGAGAAACCAAGCAAATAATTTACCAATTTATCCCTTTACCCAGTGTTTAACAGAGATAGCAAAAAGAAGGTTTAAGGCGATTGAGTTAATTGTGCTGCTGAGATGGACCCATCATCAAAATGGTTTTTAGATTGTCAAGTTATTTGGGGATATCTTGCTATTTCTTCATTTGCCATAAAGCCAGTGTTATAACAGAGGTTAGACTTCCCCATTTAGTTACCCCAACCTACCCTCCGTTGCAGTCAAGACAGTTCAACAAAATCAAAAAAAACCTCCTGGACCTCTTCCGATGCCTTTTT
>JBKJYK010000274.1:0-29099 GCA_046715515.1 Candidatus Nitrosocosmicus sp. | reverse complement strand
GTCTTGGACATTGCTTTTAATATTGTCGGGATTTAGTGCAGCAGGTTATTTACTTAATATGGTAAATGGAAATATTTTTTCTATAATAGGATTTGTTGTAAATGCCATTATAATATATTATTTGTATAGACCACATGTAAGAAAATATTTTGCAAGGCGATATAAATAATCTTAATTTAGGTTTTTGTAAAGACATACATTCATATCAAATTTTTTTGCTTCTTATTATTAAAATGTATTCAATATTTCTTCGATAACTAATTCTACAAAAATACAACCTAATAGTTCTTTTTTCATTATTTATTTTTCTTTTATTTGTATTAGGTAAAATTGTTAATGATTGATTTGAATCCTTTAAAAGATTCTGCTGTAATAAGAGCTTCTTTTACTTTTGCTAGTGAAAAGGTGTGAGTCACCAAGTTCTTTAAATCAATTTCTTTGGAGTTAACTAGATTCATTGCTTCAATCATGTTATTTGGAGTTGAACTAAAGCTACCAAAAATAGAAACTTGGTTATAATGGACAAAATTGGGATCTATGTTAAATGTATTCTCATTTTTGGTTCCTGAAAACAAAACTATCTTTCCGTTTTTATTAGCCAGTTTTAGTGCTAAATTTAATGAACTCGAATTATTGTTTGATATGAATATCATATTTGGGGAATATCCATTATCAGTATTTTTAGTTAATTTTTTGTATTTTTCTAAATCATATCCATCCTCTATTAAAATGGTCGAATCAGCGCCTTGTCTTTTAGCTAAATCTAGTCTATGTTGAATTTTTCCTATCATGGTTATATTTGTCTTAAATAATCTTTTTAATAACATTAATTGCATTATCCCAATCGGGCCATCGCCCATTATTATCACAGAATCAAAATCAAGGTTTTTTATTTGGTTTATGCTGTTTAAGCAGCAAGCTAATGGTTCAATCAAGGCGGCCTCTTCGTTTGAAATGTTATCTAATACTGGAACAGCCCCGCCTATATCGAAAATCATTTTGGGGACTAAAAGGTATTCTGCAAAACCTCCATCAATAGTCGACCCGATTTCTTTTAGATTCATACATAAATTATAATTTTTATTATTGCAATACCAGCAATTAAAACAAGGCAAAATGGGATAAACTGATACCCTTGTTTTAGGTTTAATGCTAAAATTTTTCCCCTGATACTCATCAACTATTTCAGCGCATATTTCATGTCCCAAAATCATTGGTGGAGTAACTTTATAATGCCCATTTCTAAAAGTCCTTATATCATAGCTACAGACTGAACACGATAATACCTTTAAAAGGTAGTTTTCATTTGATTTTTTCCCTCTTAAATCTATATCCTTAATTTGTATATTGTTCGGACCGTAAAATATAGCTGCATCCATAAATTATCAATTTTTCTATATGGTGAATGTATAATTATTGGATTATTTAAATTAGTATTACTTGAAACAAAGTTAATGTTTTAATATTTTCAAACAAATTGGTGGTAATAATCAATATTCAAAAAAAACTTGTTGTATTTATAGTCATGTTGTTTGGATGGATGCTAATGACTCCAATAAAATCCTGGCAACTAAAGAAGCTGTAATGTTGTTGATATCAAAATCAGGCGAATACTCTACTATATCAAGTCCAACAATTCCAGAAGAAATTGCTAATTTCATAAGGTAAATTAATTCTATACTTGAAAGACCAAACGGAGATGGTACAGACACCCCAGGTGCGAAAGCAGGATCTAGGCAGTCCAGATCAACTGAAATATACCTTTTGCCCTTATTACTTTTAGATTTGACTCTATCAGCAATTCTTGATATTCCAAGCTCTTTAACATCCATAGGAGTAACAAGTTCTAGATTTGTTTTATTTGCGTTTATTATTTCTTCTTTTTCAGCTGATCTAATCCCTATCATTATACTTTGTCCAAAATCTATACTTTTGATAGAGTCTGTTAAAACCGAGCCATAATAATCAGTCGTAGAGGATACAAAATCTGGATGTGCATCAAAATAGATCAAGCCCACATTACCAAAAAAATCCTCAATTGCTTTTAAGGCGATTGTAGTAATTGAGTGATCACCACCCAGAATAATAGGTATTTTTTTAGACGAAACTAAATCAAAAATTAATTGATATAGATTTTCTCTGTTTATATTTCCATAATCTAGTATTTTTTTATCATCGATACAACCCCGCATTGGCCTGATTGGGATTATTTTTCCTTTTCTTTCAAAAAAATCCGATTCATTAGAAGCAATACGAATCATATCTGGACCTTTACTTGTACCTTTTCTTCTAGCGTGAGACTTTGATTCATCCGGGACACCAATAATGACTATATCAGCTTGTGAAATACTGTCTATATTTGAATGATATAAACGAACCATCTATACGCTATTTATTAAATAAGTACTCATTATAAAATCGCTTTGTATATAATTTGTATTACTGAATAACTCGAAATCGTATCGATTACATTTACATACATGCATTTTTGATTCATTTATTGATATTAAAATATAAAGTAAAATTCTGATTAATAATTCTTATATATCCATTTTGAATTATTAAAACTATATAAAATGGATTTGGTTGAACAATAAAAATAAAATTATATTTTGTTTCCTTTTGGTAAATCATTACTATTAAAATATCTATATATATATTTTTATTTATTTGTAGTATTATTACAATATTTTATCGCATAAATGACGGATTACTTTTTGTATTGGTTATCTAGTTTGAATGAGAAAAGAATTTCTAAAAATTGATTATAATTAAATGTATTATTTATATCGTTTTATAGATATGATTTTTCATACCTAAACATTAATTACATTATTTATTTATTTATTATATGTGTTATAATGGCTAGATTTTTTGATCCTCACATCCATATGTATTCAAGGACAACTGATGATTATGAGCGAATGTCGCTATCTGGAATTGAAGTTATAGTTCAACCATCTTTTTGGTTAGGATCGCCTAGAACAAATGTTGGAACCTTTATCGATTATTGGGAACATATGATATCATTTGAAACTAAGAGAGCTAAAGAATTTGGAATAGAACAATTTGTTTGTATTTCTGTTAATCCCAAAGAATCAATTGTTCGGCCACTCGCTTTTGAAGCAACTGAAATAATGGAAAAAAAATTTTTAGATAGGGAAAGAGTGGTAGCAGTTGGTGAAATTGGTTATAATCTAATAAATGAAATGGAAGAAGAAATTTTCGTAAGACAACTAGAAATTTGCAAAAATAAAAATCTTTTAGCAATGATTCACCTACCTCATCTAGATAAACCTAAAGCAATGAATAAAATGGAGAGAATTTTTCAAGGAAATAAATATAATTTTAACAAAATTTTAATCGATCATAATACAGAGGAAACAATACAAAAAACTTTGGACTGGGGTGCCTGGGCTGGATTATCTGTTTATCCACATACAAAATTGTCTCCAAGAAGAGTCATCGACATTGTTAAAAGATATGGTGGAGATAGGATAATGGTTAATAGCGCAGCTGATTGGGGAATTTCTGATCCAATAAGTGTACCACTAACCGCAAGAGAGATGAGAAAGAATAATTGCAAAAGGCAGGATATCGAAAAGGTTACGTTTTATAATGCATATGAGTATTATAAACAATCTGACAGATTTACATGGAAATTATAATTTTCATTTTTTTAGATTACTAGTTTATTTTTGATAAATTGCATAACTATTTAAATAAAAAAACCTCATTTTTTTTATGAAGCTTGCTTTCAGCTCTAATGCATATACCCATTATTCCCTATCTAATTCCATTGTGGATATATCAGAAATCGGTTATGATGGAGTGGAAATACTATGCGATATACCACATGCATTCCCACTACCATTGAACGAGGTTAAAATAGCGGAGATAAAAAAAGCTTTAATGAGTAAAAATTTAGAAATTTCAAATTTAAACGCTTTTACTCTTTTTGGAATTAAGGACACATACCATCCGTCTTGGATTGAGGAAAGCCTAGACTATAGAAAAATTCGGATAGACCATACTATAAATTGTTTGAAATTGGCAAATAAACTTGGGGCAAAAAATATCTCAATTGAACCGGGAGGGCCTATCGAAAATTCATATAATAGGAGAGAATGCTTAAAGATCTTTAAAGAAGGCATCAACAATGTTTTGCCAATTGCGGAAGACGAAAAGGTAAAAATACTGATTGAACCTGAACCTGGACTTTTGATAGAGAATTCTGACGAGTTTTTGGAATTTATTAAAAATTTCAACTCTGAATACATTGGCCTTAATTTTGATATAGGCCATTTTGATTGTGTCAATGAAGACCCATCTAAACTAGTCTCAAAATTGTCTGAATATATCCATCATTTCCATTTGGCTGATATAAAAGACAAAGTACACAATCATCTAATTCCCGGTTTAGGCTCCATTAACTTTAAAGAGATAATGCAATCTATCAATGACATTGGCTTCAATGGGTTCGTTACCGTTGAGTTGTATCCATATAAGGACAATCCCTCAGAAGCGGCTCTGAAATCATATAAATATTTGGAAGAGATTTTAAATTCAATCTGATTATTAACAAATAAAACAAATTGCTCAAAGATTATTTTCAGTTATTTAGGTTACCTAATTTATTAACTGTTCCTCCAGACATTTTGGGAGGTTATTTTGTTACTGCAATAAATACAATACCTTCAATAAATTACTATAATCTTTTACTCCTTTCTTTTTCGTCTGTTTGTCTTTATATCGGAGGTTTGATTACAAATGATCTTCTTGATGCCGAAAAAGACAAAGCAGAAAGGCCAAACCGACCTCTTACATCTGGAAGAATAAAAAAATCAACTGCAGTTTTATTATCAATACTTTTTTTTGGGCTTGGTGTATTTTTATCTTTATTATTGACATTAACTTCTACAGTAATTGCATTTTCTCTAACCTTTATGATATTGTTGTATAATTATAAATTAAAAGACAGTCTGTCAAGACCATATTTAATGGGTGGAATACGCTCTCTAAATGTTATTTATGGTGCTTCTTTCAATTCTGATTTTTTGAATGCATATAATATAAATTATAGCATAGGATACAATAGTTTTTTTAATAATTCATCAATTAACTTGGTTATTTTAACTTCTGCGGTATTTATCCATATATTTACATTGACTTTTTTAAGTAAAAGGGAAACGATAAAAGAGGACAAGTCATATAAAAATCCACTAAATCTAAAAAAAATTTTTACCGGTTATGTGTTTTTGTTTCTAATAATCATTTTTTTAGGGCATAGTTATTTGCCAAACAAATTGCTCTTTTTAGTCTTTATTGGCTTGTTTTTATTATTGGTTACTATGCTCTTCTTCAATAGAATGATAAAAGAAAAACATGGATATGCAGATATACTCTTTTTGGTCAAGAATATGATTATCTTATTAATAGTGCTTGATTCAAGTTTTGTTGCAGGTTCCACCGGTATATATTTTGGGATTTTATCTATAAGCTTGATAATTCCATGTGTGGCTATAGGAAAAAAATTACAAATGACCTAAATCATTAATTGAAGATTTTAAGTTATTTTTTATTGGAGTTTGATGAAAAACATTTTTGATTTGTTAAAATACTATCAATAAACTCATTTGTAATTGATGATTCGATAAAACAATAACTAAAACACCTAACTGTTGTCTTTGTATTTTAAACAATTAGTGACCAATTCTCACCATTTTTGGTGTGTATTCTATATACTGTTAGAATTTTAATTTAAATAGCAATACCGTCATCTTTATTAACATTAAAAACATTGTACTTGTATTTATGATAATATAACAATAGATATTAGTTTACAATGGTTTGACTCCCTTTGAGTTCTGTGCTCATTTCGATAGTATATTCTCGCTTAATTTTTAGTAATATCATCTCGTTAATTTTAAAAAGATTGTATTTATTAAAGCCAGTTAATTTGGTGTCTTCTTGGAATTACTAAAAGTCGTGATTTTGATGAACATGAGTTATTTTAAAATGAGAAAAAACTTGATAGATTTGTATGAAGAAAATAGGCCTTGGGAAAAATTTGAAAAATTTGTTGAAAATGAAAAGTGTACTATTAAAATCCTTAATGTAAATCCCAATTCTAAAACAAGTCTACAAATGCATAAAAAAAGGATGAGTTATGGAAGATTTTGGATGGTTTTGCACAAATTGATTTGGAGAAGATTGCCTATGCATATAAGGGTGATATAATCCAAGTTCCTAAAAACTAAACATAGAATAATTACTGAAGAGAAGCCATGTGTTATTATGGAAATTTCTTTGGGAAATTTTGATGAGAATGACATAATAAGGATAAAGATGATTATGACAGACTATAGTTTTTAGTTCTTGATTTGGAAATATCATACATATTAATTGTTAAAATTTGCATAAGACATAGAGAGTTGTCAAAATGTTATTTATTGATATCTTGAGTTGATAATTAATTTTTGAAATAATCAAAATTAATCTATTTTTTTTTTGTATATGCTAAATAAATATTAATCAATTTTTGTAGTTGCTTTTGTATTACCAATGACCTGGTTTCATTTACTGTGTTTGACAAGAAACCAAAATACATTTATTATAACACTAATTTTATATATGTTCAATTGCTTTTATAACCTAAACATGGCAAAATGCCCTTATTGTAGTGAAGTTATTGATCTAAGTCAATTGAAAACTGAGGAATTTGAAGATGGCGATTTGTTGTTTAAATTTTTAAGTCTAAGCTGCCCAAAATGTGAAAAACTTTTGAAAATTCAAAAAATTGATTAAGGGCAATGGCGGTTAGCCAAATATTTATTTAAAATTTCCACCATAACCTTATTTATAATATCCGAGAGGGTTTTTAATCTATGATGAATTGAATTCGCATATTTGTTTTTTCGTTATTTTTATAGCTCAGTCTTTTTTTAATCGTCTATTCCAATAGTTTGTATTATATTACGAAATTAAAAATGGGTTGTTTTTGTATTTTGTATTATTCAAATTTCGTAAATTAAAATTTCCAGATACTGTATATTATTTATTATGTTATTTTCTTGTCTTTTTAAGCCGTCTTTGTTCTCAGGAACTAATATAAGTCATGAAGAGTTTTATTTCTTGTTATAAACGACCGTTTAGATATTTGGCCACTAAATTTTTCCTTCCTATTATAATTTTTGCTAAAACTAGCGATAATTTTATTCATTAAATAAAAAACAAAATCAGTAGAATTGACTTTAAACTTTACAGAGGTAATTTAACCAATTAAAGAATATTGAAGTTCTATTAGGATTTTAAGTATATGCGAATTTTTACAATAAGATATACCTTGGGAGTTAATTTGTAATGATATGTTGGAATGCATTTTGAGTATAATGCAAATAACACATTTTAATTCTGTAGAGAAATGTATCTTTTATGTAATTATTGATATCAATTAGTTAATAAGCCCTGATATACAAAATTAATTGTTTTGCATAATAATAAATTTAATAATCACAATAAATCAAAATATGTTATTGTTTTAGATATTGTCGGATTAGAAGTTTCTCATATATCTTCTGGATTAATTCCAAATATCGCAAATATCGCAAATAATTATGGTGGTGAATTTGGATATCTAAAACCAGTGTTTCCAGCTGTCACATCTACAGTTCAGACAAGCGTACTATCAGGAAAATATCCAAATGAACATGGTATAATATCAAATGGATTGTATGATAGAGATAATCATCAAGTTTTATTTTGGGAACAGTCAAGTAATCTGGTTCAAGTTGATAGAATATGGGATGTAATAAAGAAAAAGAACAGAAATATAAAAACAGCAGTATTGTTTTGGCAAAACATCATGTTTGCAAATTCAGACTATGTAATTACCCCTAGGCCGATACATCTTGAAAATGGATTTATGGATATGTGGTGTTATTCAAGGCCTCCTAATTATTATGAAGAAGCAGCTGCAAAAATTGGTGAATTTGATCTTAAAAGTTATTGGGGTCCATTTACATCATTTAAATCCACTGAGTGGATATCAAAATCTGTTGAATTTACTTTAGAAAAAAATATGCCTAATCTTTTATTTGCTTATTTCCCCCAACTTGACTACTCCTCTCAGAAATTTGGAAAAAATAGTCATCAGGTAAGGGATGATTTAAAGAAAATAGATGAAATTGTTGGTTCTATTATTAAAAAAATTGAACAAATGGGCATAATTGATGATACAGAGGTAATTATTTTTTCAGAATATGGATTTAATGATGTAAATGACGGAATAGCTATCAATAGGATATTAAGGGACAGTGGATTGCTTTCTACAAGAAAAATTAATGACAAAGAATATATAGACTTTGAATATAGCCAGGCATTTGCAATGGTGGACCATCAAGTGGCAAATATTTATCTGAATAACCTTGAAAATAAAAAAACTGTAAGAAAAATCTTAGAGGATACACAAGGCATCGAAAAAATTTGCGATGAAAAAGAAAAGCAAAATCTAAAAATTAACAATTCAAGGAGTGGAGACCTTATTGCAATCTCAAATATAGATAAATGGTTTAGTTATTATTGGTGGTATGATGATGAAAAAGCGCCTACCTTTGCAAAGACTGTTGATATTCATAGGAAACCTGGATATGATCCATTAGAGTTGTTCATTGACATGAAGCGAAAAAGCATATCTTTTGATACTCGATTAATCAAAGGCTCTCATGGTCGACCATTTAGTTTAGAAACTGGAGAAGGCCTGTCAGCTTATATTTCAAGTAAAAAAATTGAAAAGGAAAAAAATATTATGTTTAACGATAATGTTGTTTTAAACTGTTTAGATATTTTTGATATCATCAACAAAAATTTCTCGTAGTTATTTTATTGTAATGAATTTCATTAATTCATTTATTTAATAAAGTATAATATCATTTCTTCATTGAGACTTGCTTAATTTTATATCCTACCTATAGTTTTATGCATATTAGTAAAAAGTATCATTTGTTAAAATAAAGATATTTTATTATTGATCATTATATAAAATTATTTTATATAAATTTTCTAAATATATTAAAATGCATTTTAATGTCTCTATCATAATATAAGATAAGTATTAGTCTAATACATTATAATTTGAATTATATGATTCGACGCATGATGGATGTTCTTGTTTGTCCTTTTGATAAAGAGTCTGAGTTGGAGTTATTTGAGTTTAAAACAAGACCAATAAAAAATATTGTTCAAAATGAAAAACAAAAAATTGAAATAGAATCAAATAACAATAAAGTCAGTAACTCTACCTCAAATTCCAATAATGATGATGTTGTAATAGAAGATGGGATATTGTTTTGTAACATCTGTCTTAGATTTTATCCAATAGTTGAAGAGATTCCGATAATACTACCTGATGAACTTCGAGACAAAAACAATGATCTTGCGATACTAAAGAAATGGAGCAATTCATTGCCAGATAAGGTTATTAAAAAGTCATTTCCGTGGCATTTATGAAATGTTATTTGGTAACTGTTTTGAAAAGTCTTTTAAAAGATTGTGCTGATACGGTTTTTACATTATTACTTTAGTTCTTAATTAAATCTATAAAAAGATTTATCCAATTGATTACTACATGCATTAGTATGCATTTTTCCTTATTTATTCTGAAAATAACTCAAATATTGCATTTTAAATTTCTGTACAACTTTTTATCTTGATCACAATAATCTTCTATAATAAAGTGGGAAATGAAATTCAAAAGGTAACTACTTGCTAGATCATATACCATATACCATATATCATCATTTGTCTATATTGAGAATTTATTGTACACAGTCAAAGCGTATTTAACATTGTATAGTTATCGTTTTTCTCTATTACTTGAATTTAAATCCTATTTTCTTTGTTATTGCGATCAACAGAAACTAAATTCCAAATAGCACAGTATATTTTTCATTATAGTTTTTTTATTATGTTCTACTGCCTATCTATTTACCTTAAGATTATTATCTGAGATTTGTGTTGGTTAGTCTATTTAATGACTAAATTATGGTTATGTCTAACAAATAAATATTACTTTGAATTTTAACTACTTTCTTTTAGGTGGGCATAAAAATTAATCAAATTACATAGCACGTACTTTTAGAATATTTTTTTTTTGATATTATACAGTTAAATAAAATTATAAAAATTCATCTAATATTCATCTAAAGAATAATAAAGTTATTAAAATTGAGCTATCTGAATAAATTCACTGAATATTATCATTGTTAAATTACCTATAAAAATTTAATACTATATTAGAGTTCATTGTTTATATATTGTTAGAAAGTTTCGCAATTTAAGAATTTTATATTCTCCATTTATATCATTGTTTTTATAAATGTATTTAGATGGCTTTTTCATATTCTATAACTTTATCTTCTTTCTTAAATATTGAGGAAGTCTGCAATACTTTGGAAAAATTATCTGCAATAGGTTTCAATCAATTGGAAATGTACGGTGAACCTGATGAGGAAAATTTAAAACTTATACATGATATTTTATTGTCTTTTAATTTTAAAATAATAGGTATTACTGGAATGTGGGGAAATATAAGTTCATCGGGTTGGAAACGAAGACTATTGAGTAACGATGTTGCATTTAAAAAGTATTCTGAAGATTATGTAATAAAATGCATTGAGATGTGTAGTTATTTTGGAGGAAATAAAATAAACATTTGTTTATTTTCAGATCCTATAAATTCTTTTGATGTAACTCACAGATTTATCCCACAGGATGACAAAAGAAAAATTCTATCAAAAAATTTTTCAGTCCTAAAAGATTTAGCAAACCGCTCTAGAGAATTTAAAATTGATTTGTTATTGGAGCCTTTGAATCGATACTCAACACCCTATTGTTCAAATCTTGAAGATGTGTTATTTGTAATAACTAATTGCGATAATTTGGGCGTCCTGTTGGATACATACCACATGAATATAGAGGAGGATTCCTTCAAAAATACAATTTTAAAATCAAAGGATTTTTTATGTCATCTACATTTTGCGGATAACAATAGGAAGATGCCTGGATTTGGCCATATAGATTTTAAGCAGATTGTTTCAAGTTTAAAGGATATATCTTATTCTGGGACAAAAAGCTTTGAGCCTAATATTTCCAGCATTGACTATCAAAAAGATTTACTGTCCGGCATCAAATACATGGAGAATATTGAATTAAAATATCAATAGCGTTTTTCCTCTTGCTTATGATTGTTTTATAGTTATTGTTCATTAGTCATAAAAATTTGGTAAATAACAACATTTTTTGTTTATTTTTGTATATTATATACATATTTATTAATAAAGGTTGGTATTTATTATGGCTATAGCAAAATGAGTGAAGCTTATTTATTATTAAATGTAAACTATAAAAAACAACCCGATGTAATTGAAAAAATAAATCAGTTACCCACAGTTAAATCTGTAAAGACCGTATATGGAATTTATGATGTTTTGGTTATTTTAGAATCCGAAAACTTACAGGATGTAAAAAACGATATTGATAACAATATATATAATGTTGATGGAATTGAAAATTTAACCACTTTAATTTCGGTGTCATAACTTGGTAACTGAAGAATATGAAGTAATAATAATAGGGTCAGGTCCTGCAGGTCTTTCAGCAGGTATATTTGTTGCAAGACAAAGAACAAAATGTCTTCTTATATCGAAAGACCTCGGGGGACAACTAAATCTTATCCCAAAATTAGAAAATTATCCCGGCACTATAATGTCCAGTGGACCCCTTTTAGCTAGAACCCTCGAGAATCAGTATTTGACATTTCATGGCGAAATGGTTTACGATACTGTTGAACATATTGATGAATTTAGACAAAGTGACACATTAGAAAGAGAATCAGACTCTTCAGATAGAGATACTAAAATAGGACCAGAAATTGAAATAGATGTAAAAAGAGAATTAAAGGATGTTGTAAAGAGTTCAAATTTATTAAAAGTGAAAACGTTACGTTCAGAATATCTTACCAAAGCTGTTATCCTTGCTCCCGGAAAGGTTCCTAATAATCTTGGAGTTGAAAATGAGACAACTTTCCAAAACAAAGGCGTACACTACTGCACAAAATGCGATGCACCGTTTTACCAAGGCAGGACCACTGCAACGGTAGGTGTTGGAGGATACCTCGTAGAATCAGGAATATTGTTATCTCGTATGGCTTCAAAAGTCTATCTTGTCTATAGAGGTGGTCAGCTTGGTGGTGATAAGGACTTGATTGAATCAATAAAGAAAAAGGCTAATGTAGAATTGGTACCAAATTCATCTATTACCTCTATTTCCGGTGGGAATGCATTGCAGCAAATAAGTCTAAAAGATAATTCCGGGGTAGAAAAAACTATTAACGTTGACGGATTGTTCGTTGAGATGGGTTCAAAAATCAATTTGGACTTTGCAAAACACTTACTTAAAATCAATTCGAAAGGCGAAATAGAGGTATCTGAAGGTGGCAAAACTACCCATCCTGCGATATTTGCTGCGGGAGACGCCACAAGTATTCCTTATAAACAAATAGTAGCTGCTTGTGGAGATGGAGCTGCTGCAGGAATTTCTGCTTTTAACTATATAGAAAAATTAAAGGGCAAGCCTGGCATTCGTTCTGATTGGAAGAAAACTATAGGCGACACAGTTTATCACTATTGAAATCAATAAAAGTGCCTGATACAATACAAATAAACTTTATCTCCACAAATATTCAAATTGATAAATAGTATTTCGTTTGTAGCATTATACTTCATTATTGTTTTGTTTGTAAGCTTCTTTGTTGTGTCTATAAAACTCATTTAATGAGTTTTTATTTTTCTCATATTCGTAAAAAACAATGGATATGGTAAATTTCAAAAATTCACTAGTATCCTCTGTGTCTATTGATTTTGCCTGATGCAATTCTTTAACAATTTTGTCAAGCTTTAGTTTTTCCTTGTCATTTAAATATAATTTGATAAAGTTTGCATTTTTAGTTCTGTCGGCGCTACCCACAGCTTGAACTTTATATTCTAGCCTATATTTTATTTGTTATAGTATGAATGCGAAAATCAGTATTTAATTAATAAATGATGAAAATGACAATTCATCACAAAACTTTTACAATTAGTTAAATATTTATCAATTGTAATTATTGAATTTATCTTATCTGTTACCATCAATTTATAAAACGATTTTTCAAATAGTTGGCAATAACCAAAACGTCCTAACAACAAATAAACTATAGTTGTTATCTGATGACCTCTTTTGATTAGATAATGACCTGTTTCACAGATACCCAATATCCATTTCATAATAGATAAATGAATGTTGAATTTAAAAAGATTATTTGCATTTAAAAATAAAAAACATATGATAAAAACAAACGAGTCAGTAATTAATATCCGTACTCAAATAACTAAAGAATGTTAAAACTAAGTTTAAAGTAATTAAACTCGGCTAAATACAAAGCTTGCTACATACATATTTAATGACAATGAGAAAAAATTTAAATTAACTTAGGGATTTACAATATGAAACATAAATAGAAATTAATAATATAAATTCTTTTATTTTATGTTATTGATGCTTGCTTCAAATACATTATAAATTATGTAACTTACATTGTAGGTGTCTATGAGCAGCATAAATGTTCTTTTACAAAAGAAAATAGGTTTTCTTTTGATAGCGATACTATCGGTAGGAATTGTTACAGAGATAAGTTTAATTACATATGCTAGTGCGCTAAATTACTATTTTAATTGCGTTACAAAAAAAGTTAACAAGGGGGGACAATTCGAAATGAATGATGCGATTCTATGCTATAATAATGTATTCAAAGGAGCTCAAAAATATTCAAATGAACCATATCAAAATCCAGACTTGACAAAATTAGATGGTCTGAAACCAGTTGCAGAATCTACGAACGAAAAGGATAAAACAGATCTATCGATAGTAAAACCATCTGAAAATGAAAACGAATTTGAGAAATCAAATGGCAATCCGGTAGCAGAGGACAAAGTCGAAAAGGATTCCCAGTCAGACGAAACTGACAACGATGCTAAATCACCACCAGGCTCAAATAAAACTCCTATAGTCGGTAGTGCCGATAAACCATCTTCTGGTTCTCAATCAGCAGGTTCTGTAAATAAAAACTCTGACACTGAATCTTTGCCCGGCTCAGGGTCAGATGTGGTTAACAAAGATACCTCTCAGTTTTACAACTCATATGATTTGCCATTCACAGCGGTAATTCCTCAATAGTTTTTTTTAAAATCTATTACTTAATAATAATTTATTATTTTTTTTAAACTGATCAAGCAAATAAATATAACTTTATCATATTGTTATTTTACCTCTAGTGGTATATTGTAGGCATTTCATAATAAATAATATTATTGTTGATTGATATTATTATTACTGCTTTCTATTGTTTTTTATTTATCATAGAGTGTATTTTCTTGAATTTTGTTGCTTATACCTATTTTAAAAGGAAAGATGATGCCTACATCAAGAAAAACGATACCTTCTATAAGTAGAAACATTAACCGTAAGTAAGCCTATGAAATAGATCCATTCCAATTCGCCATTACAGGCAAGAAACAAGAAAACCCAAAACAATATATTTAAAGATTAAATTATGCATTTTGTATTTTTACCACAACAACTACTGCTACTATAATACTTAGTTTAATATGGTTTATTGATGAGAAATATTTTTTTTGCGGTGAAATTTGATATTATCCAACAGAATACCCAATCAAAATTTATTCTCTATGTTGACAAATATTTATTAATGCAACCTAAATTAGAGTGAGTAATTTATTTATAGAATAGTTCAATGTCTATATTTAAAGTCTATAAAGAGGTTAACGTCATATGGTTATTGATTAACCTAATTTTGTATTAAAAATTTCCAAACAAAAGTGATACGGATGCACAAGAAATACTTATGAATGTAATAAATAAAAAAACAGCTTTTGCATTCAAAATTTTAAACCTTTTTGCAAATTATACTTTGTAATAAGGGGATCATCAAATATGACTAAATTTTTTTGAAATCTAAATATATAATCAAATCAAAAAGAAAACATGAAAATAGATTTTAAAGCGATGTATGATTATATATTAAGTTTAGATAATAATGTGCGGTTTATAGGGTTTATTGATGAGATGGGAAAACTTGTATATGGTGGAATGAGGCCTGGAAAGATTTCCTTAGAAAATGAAACTGAATCAATTAAAATTTACATGGAATATGCGCTGATAAATAAGATTCATACGGATTTTGATGCTATGTTGGGAAAGGTTATTTATTCTTTAACTGTAAGGGAAAAGATTGAATTATTAACCTTTCCTCTTAAAAAATACATAATTAGAATATCGCTTGAAAGAAACACTGATTCTCAAAAAATTTTATATTCTATTTTAGAATATCTCAAAAAATTAGATTCAAATTTAAATATTTGATTGTTTCTTATTTATTTATTAATCTCATATTCTTTTATTCATACGATTTTCGTAAGTTTGAATTATTTTTTCTATTGCATCAATTTCTTCTGTGCATGCCTTTTTAAATCCTTCATAATTTCCATTTTCCTTTAGCCTGTTTATCCAAATAAGAGTTTTGTCTAAAAAAATAATGTTGGATTGTATTAGCGATCTAATCTCTTCTTGATTGTTTGTTCCAAGAAAGATTTTTAAGAGGAAATTATGATAGTGTAACCTATTTAGCCTCATTTCTGCAAAAAATTTTCTATATATTATTATTCTTTCGTTTTCAGATTTAAGATCGAGATCATCTGCACCTATATCAGGAAGTTTGTAATTCAATTGATCATTTTAGGATATAAACAAAAATTAAACTTTATTTTTTAGGGAAGATTTCATCTTTTATAATTTATAATTGATTTATTCCTAAAAAAAATTATTTACTATTCAATATTAAATTATCATATGTGGAAATTTATGTCCATCAATTATTATAATAAAATAAAATTTATTAATAGTAAATGAATAGTTGCACGAACATGTTCTCATATGTGAGAGTGTATAGTAATTTGTAGTATTAAGATAAAAATTAATTAATCAATAAATAAAAAACCCATGCAAGGAGTATTTGATGATAAATTCATTGAACTTTCAAAATACATAGGGCCTAAAATATTAGTAAAACCTAATTAGCTTTTTATCTTATCCGCCTTTCAATTTTGCTTATAACATTCTTTATCCCTAGATCTACTATATAGTTGCCTAATCGTGGGCCTCTTTCAGCATTAATTAACATTTTGTAAAACAGTTTGAACAATTCCTTTGGTTGAATGCTATTTTCTTTAGCTTTTAAAAAGATAATTGTTTGTACTCTTTGATTCAATTCTTCTGAAACACAAGGTGTATCCGATACTTCCATTTCGTTTGCAATCAAGCTTAACTGGGTTAAAACATCTACTATTGCTTTTTTCTGGCTTTCTTCAAGCTGCATTTTTGTTGCAATCTCGTCATCATAAAATCCTTTAAACTCTCTTGCCCAGTTGAGCGATAATTTTATTTTATTGGTTAGAGCGATATCTTCTTCTTTTGTTAAGCCATATTTTTGTAGCCTTTCATATATTTTTTTAATGGAATTTATATCTTGGTCAGCAAAAAACTCTGATTGTTGGATAAGTATTCTATAAGGGATGTGAATTGATGGCATAGTGGGTGGATTTCGATTATTTACATATTCGTATACACCTTTTATCTTTGTTGCTTTATTCTTGTTCTTTTCTTTTATTTTATCAAAATAAATATCTTCGTACAAATCATATTCATCCATAAGATTTGGGATATCCTCAATACTTACATGCCTTGTTCCGGATATTCTTTTGTATAGTAATAATAAAAGCGATTCAGGCGATCCATAACTAAGCCACATTTGTGGAGTCAACACATTTCCTGCAGATTTGCTTATTTTTTTACCACCCTTATCCAAAAACATTTCGTATTTTATGTGTAGAGGGTGATGAAATCCTAATACTTCACTTGACACCCAGTCATTGATTCTTACAGAATCCATTATGTCTTTACCAAATGCTTCAAACCTTACATCAAAAGCTTGCCATCGAGCAGCAAACTCTACCTTCCATGCTAATTTTCCATTGCCATTTTCAATCCGAATTTCTCCACTATACCCACATCCATCAATATGTTTTTTGTTTATTGTATTTCCAATACAAGAATAACTAATGGTTTTTTCCTGGGGAAAATAATCTACTGCATTTGCAACATAAAGCCTACCGCATTGCTCACAAATGGGAAAAAAGGGAAGAAATTTTTTGAATTTTTGTTGACCTGTTGAATCTGCAATCTGATCACCTATATTTTTACTGTTTTTTAAAATATTGTGGATTTGATTTGAAAGAACTCCACTTTTATACACTTCAGTACTACTTTTAAATTTATAATCAACATCAACTCTATCAAGGCTATCTAAAAGTAAACTACTCATATGCGAACCATATGATTCGTGACAATCACCAAATGGATCGGGTATTGAAGAAACAGGTTTACATATATAATCTTTTAACCAATCTGGAAGTCCAGTTGGAACCTTCCTAAGACCGTCTAAATCATCCGAAAATGCTATTAATTCCGATTTATGACCCATGTTTTGCAATGCAAGAGAAATTCCAAACGCCCTTACAGCGTCACCCATGCTACCTATGTGAGGAATTCCGGACGCGCCTAACCCACTCTCTACTTTGATCATATCTACCGATCTGCCAAGTTTTTGCTCTCTTTCTATAATGGTAAAAGCTACCTTATCTATCCACGTTCCTTTACCAATTGTAAGTTCTTCCAAAGAGTCTTCCATGTTTCTATAGTGTCTTTGTTACATAAGGGCCGTTAATAACATATCCAAATTTTTTATAATACTCTCTAGTTCCTATTGCACTGATTACTGATAGTTTTCTTATGTTAAATTCTGTCTTACAAATTCTCTCTGCTTCTCTCAATAAGTTTTGACCTAAACCTTTGTGTTGGTAGATTGACCCTTCTTTTCTTTTCAAACTTTTACTGTATTCAGTTGATTTTGATCCAATTTTTACTAATGGGCCGTAAACATGTAATTCCCTAACAATAGCTGATTGAAATACTTTTGGATGCGTTGACAAAGAGCCTGTGTAATTTTTTTCAATATCCATCAGTTCATTTCTTTGGGGGTTTGACATGATCCTTAATCTTAAAAATCCAAATAAGATTTCTTTATCTTTGGATTCAAATGAAAGGAAAATCTCTTCTCCATCCGAAGATATATAATCTGTCCTTAGTAACGATATATTATCAAAGGAATATTCTCTATCAATGTTCTTTAAACCTATTTCTCTGCATCTAATACATTTACATTTTACTCCTTGTTTTTTTAATTCAGTTAAAACTAATTGCCTTAGGTTACCAATTTTTGGCCCAGAAATCACATCATTTGGCTCTATTTCTCTTTGGATTCTCATTATTCTAACCCATGGTGGAACTATTTTTTTAATATCCACCAAAATATTTACTAAATCATCTGTAGAGTAACTGGTATATCTTTTTTCTTTATAAAGTTTGTATAGTCCTGTATTTTTAATTACAACAGTGGGGTATATTTTTAGCATGTCTGGCTTTAATCTATCGTCTTCAAACAGTTTTCTGAAGTCGTTTATGTCCTGTTTCACTGAGGAGTTGGGCAATCCGGGCATCATATGTGCTGCAATTTTGTATCCGCAGTTTTTAGCCAAATAAAAAGACTCATATACGTCATTTAGGGTATGCCCCCGATTGACTGATTTAAATACGTCGTCATTGAGAGATTGCACACCTATTTCAATTCTTGTAGCTCCCAATTCAAGCATCAAATCAATATGTTCTTTCTTACAGTAATCTGGTTTGGTCTCAATGGTAAGACCAACACATCTTATGTTGGCCTTTTCATTCTTTTCTTTTGATTTTTCCAAGGTATTGCTTGACTCCAGGTTATTTGTCGCATTTTCTTGATTTGTTTCAAAATTTAGTCCAGGTTTCTTATATGATTGTATGTTAAATAGATTAAAAGCATCAAAACACTTTTTTACAAAATCTTTCTGATAAACTGTTGGGTAAAAAGGAAAGGTACCTCCAACAATAACTAGCTCTGCTTTGTCAACATTATGGCCTCTTTCGACCAACTGAAGAATTTTTGTCCAAACCTGCCTAAAAGGGTCATAGTTTACGAGCTGTGCAATCTTAGTAACGGGTTCTGTGCCAATATAACTTAAAGGGGTATTATCTTCAACTCCACCAGGACAATAAATGCATTTTCCATGAGGACATTCAAATGGCATTGGCATTACGGTAATAACTGCAATACCGGATGAGGTTTTTGATGGTTTTAATTTTAATAATTCCTTAAAATGGTTACCTTCAGGCAAAAGTTTAAAAATATCCACATTTTTTGGAATTTTTGATAATTTATACTTTAAAGATTTACTTTTTGTGATTTTAAATATTTCTTTTTTTACATTGGATGTCGAACCGAGAATATCTAAATCTAATATCTCATTAGCAATTTCTTTACATGCGTTTTGATAGGAAATGTCATAGTCCGCAGTCTTTATGTCTTTAATTGAATTTGATAAAATATCGTTTGTTTGTATGATATCTTTATCTTTAAACAAATATTAAATATATTAAACCTTTTGTGAATTAAAATGTTTGTTATAAAAGCACTAATGCTGATAAAGAAATGAAAATTTGGGTTTCTTGGGAAAAAGGTGTTGAATCAAACCTGGCTTTAAAATCTTTACAATGCAAAAAAAAAGAAAAGATGACACAAATTGACATTGAAAACTAACAAAAAATATGTAATTCGACTAATCGTTTACTAAAGATTTCATTTCATTGGTTTGTTATTTGCTATATACTACAATCTAAAACTAGATTTTAACCACATTGTTGTTGATATTGATTAATGTGATTCCTTTGCCATTAGAATTAGTTTTTCCTATTACTTGGCATTTTAGTTTATCTTTATTGATGACCTCTATTATTTCATCGGCCTTGTCTTTTGAGACAATGATACAGAATCCGATTCCCATGTTGAATGTTTTATACATTTCTTTTACGTCTATTTTTCCGTCATTCATTATCTGTTTAAAAATACCATCAATTTGAGGAAGGTCATCCAAAACATAATTTACATTGGAGTTCAATCTCTTTAATTTTGTAAATGCACCGCCTGTAATATGTGATAATCCATGTATGATGCTAGTATCAAATTCATCAATTAGTTTTAAAATTGTTTTAGAATAAATAGTTGTAGGCTTTAGAAGTTCTTTCCCTAAACTAGTTTTCAAATATTCTGGTCTGTCACCAACATTGTATTTTTCTAAAAGAACTTTTCTGGCAAGAGTGTAACCATTAGAGTGTAATCCTGAACTCTCAATTCCAATAATAACATCGCCATTTTTTATTTTGTTACCTAGGATCATTTTTTTTTTATCATTTATAACACCAAAAATCATTCCAGCTAAATCAAAATTATAGTCATTATTTTTACCTGTTATAATGTCAGGTAATATGGCTGTTTCACCGCCCACGATTGCAACATCCGACAGTTTTGCACCTTTGATCAAACCTTTTGTTATTTCTTTTAGTAGCGTATCATTTGTTTTTTGTAACGCAATATATGACAAATAGCCTAATGGTTTTGAACCAACACAAACAACATCATTGACATTCATTGCAATGCAATCGATACCTATTGTGTCGAATTTTCCCATTAGTTGTGATATTAGTATTTTAGTACCGACTCCGTCAGTGTGGAGTGCCATTATTTTATCTCCAATTTCGATTAATCCGGCGTAATGTCCAAAACCCGAAATCACTTTTCCATAATCAAGGAAGTGTTGAGTTTTTTCTATATCCTTCCCAATATGGTGTTGAATTCTTTTGATTTTTTTTATGTCGATTCCAACATCTTTATATTTTGTAAACCGCTCTTCCGATGGCATTACAAAAATTTATTTATAAATTAATTTATAAGTATTGAATATTAAGATAACCTTCATTTCACTATTGATCATATGAATTCCTGTTTTTTGTTTATTAATTTGTTGGATTTTCGATTGGTTATATTTGTGTATTCACAACCCATTGGACCACAGTACCTTCCTACATAAACTGCCTTGGGTCTATACAGGGCTGGCTTTGGGGCGGCCTCTGCAAATTTTTCTTCTATTATGTGGGCATTCCACCCAGCTATTCTTGAAATTGCAAATATAGGTGTATTCAAATCAATTGGAATACCAAGACTGTAATATAATGAGGCGCTGTAAAGATCGACATTTGGATAAATCATCATTTTCTTGCTTTCAAGCATAATTTGTTTTGTTACCTGTTCGACTTTTTCGGTCATTTCATACCATATTGTATCTTTTTCTCTTGATATAGATCTTGATAGCGTAGCAAGGACTTCAGAGCGTGGATCGGTTGTCTTATAAACAGCATGTCCCATTCCCATCACTCGGCCACCGCTTGTTAGTCTTTTTTTGACCCAATTTTCAACATTGCCCATATTTCCAACCTCCAATAACATTTTCATAACCTGAATATTGGCTCCTCCATGAAGTTCACCTGATAATGCACCAAGGGCACCTCCTACACATGCGTATATGCTAGCTCTTGTGGAGGCAATTTCTCTTGCTGCGAATGTTGATGCATTAAAACTGTGTTCAGCATGGAGTATCAGACTTATATCAAAAATCTTTGAGACTTCATGTTTTGGTTGTTCCCCTTTCAGCATGTATAGAAAATTATGAGCATGAGAATTGTCTGGCAGGGGCTCAATTACCTCCATTTTATTCCTTGTTCTATCCCATGCTGCTACAATTGTAGGTATTTTGGCAATAAGTGATATTGCCCTGTTTATGTTAGTTGATTTTCCTTCATCCGTTCTGTTATTATCATAATCTGCTAATTCCAAAACTGATGATTGCAAAATATCCATAGGATGGGCTTTAACAGGTTTATTTGCCATATTTTTTACTATAGAATGTGGTATCTTCCTTGAATCTGTTAGTTTGTTATTAAATTCATTCAACTCATCTGTATTTGGTAATTCTCCAAATAATAAAAGATAAGATGTCTCCTCATATGTTGAGTGATTTGCTAAATCCAGAATATCATAACCCCTGTAAATGAGTTTCCCATTTTCACCATCAATTGAGCAGATCTTTGTATCGGCAACTTCGATATTCCTTAAACCAATATTCCGTGTGTCCATCGAATATATTTTTATAATCTAGAATGAATATTAAAGCGATTCTATATATAGAAATTGTTTGTTCTATTCAATTTTGTTATAATTATAATAATAATTCTCCCGTTAGTTTAAGTTTAAGTTTAATTCATGTTTTAACAAATTTATATTATCTGGTCTTTACCTATTTTTCCTATCAATGGACGATTTTACTTTAATTAATGATTCTATCAATGCTTTTATAAAAAATCAAGTTCAAATAGGAAAAGTTAATGGGGTAGTAGTAGGGCTGTCCGGGGGTATAGACTCCACAGTAGCAGCTTATTGTGCTTCCAATTCTATAGGAAAAGAAAGAGTTTTGGGATTATTATTGCCTGATAAAGAAATTACACCACAACAAGATATAGATGATGCCCTGGAGATTTGTTCTATTTTAAAAATAGATTACAAGTTAATTTATATCAACAATGTTAAGAATCAATTCTTAGAAATATTGGAAAAAACAGACAATAACCTAGTTAGGGGAAATCTATTATCAAGAACTAGGATGTGTATACTTTACTATTATGCAAATCTAATGAATAGGTTTGTTCTTGGAACTGCAGATAAATCCGAATTGGCCATAGGTTATTTTACAAAATTCGGTGATGGGGCATCAGATTTATTTCCTATAGGGGATCTATACAAGACTCAAGTTAAAGAATATGCAAAGTTTTTAAACATCCCTAATCAAATAATTTCGAAAAAGAGCAGTGCAAGGTTGTGGAAAAACCAGGAAACTGAAAAGGAAATTGGCCTATCATTTGCTGATCTGGATTCTGTTTTGTCATTTATACAAAAAAAGGATAAACACAAATTTGATTATTCTTTGATAAAAAAAATATTTCCGTCTTTATCGCAAAATAAACTTGATTATGTAATGGATCTAATCAATAAAAATGAGCATAAATTCTCATTTCCTCAAATATGTAGACTGAATTAATTCTTAATTCGCTTTTTTTAGGGATATAGAATATAACCAAAACATATCACTTTTAAATAGGTTTATAATTTTCTTGTTATTATGGTCCTTGGAAAAGATGTAAGGCTTAATAGAATACTAAACAATGGGAAAATGATATGCATTCCAATGGATCATGGAATAAGTAGTGGGCCATTAGAAGGCATCAAAGATATTCACAAATTTATATATGATACGGAAAACTCTGGCTTAAGTTGTATCCTTATTAATAAAGGGATAATGAAAACTTTACCAAGACCACTAAAGATAGGAGTCATTGCACATATGTCTGCAAGCACATCACTTGGTCCGGACCCCAACAAAAAAGTCCTATTAGGTTCTGTTAGTGAAGCAATTAGATTAGGTGCTGATGCAGTTTCTTTACATATTAATATTGGCTCTAATGAGGAGTCAATGATGCTATATACTTTAGGATTAGTTTCTGATGAATGTAATGAATGGAATATGCCATTGATTGCAATGATGTATCCTAGGGGGGAAAACATAAAGAATCCAAATGATCCAAATATTATTGCTCATGCATCACGAATAGGTGCTGAGGCAGGAGCGGATATAGTAAAAACCTTGTATCCAGGTAACATTGATACTTTTAAAGATATAGTAAAAAGTTGTCCAGTTCCGATAGTTATAGCGGGTGGACCAAAATCAAAAACTACTCATGGTACCCTGGAAATGTGTCATGGTGCAATGCAAGCAGGTGCTATAGGAGTTACGTTTGGAAGGAATATATTCCAACATTCTGATCCCAATAAAATAATAAAAGCACTTTATGAAATTATAATTGAGAACAAGAAATTAGAGGACGTGATATACAAATTTGAAAGAGAATAAAAAGAATAAAAAAATTATATTAAAACCATTATTAAATAAATCAGACACCTCAAAAGAAAAAACTCTTAAATTTATTGATAAAGTCAAAGATAAGGTCGATCTTTTGTATATTAATCCCTCTGAATATTTGGAATATAATCATAAAGATGTCGGTTTGGATATCATTTACCCATCCGATAAGGCAGATTATGTGATATTAGATAACGTTAAAGAATTGGAAAACCTTGGTTTGAATCTTTCTAAAAATGATGTTGACAAGAATATAGATAATGAGGTAAACCGAATATTTAATTTTAAAGAAGAAGAGAATGAAAACATTCATTCAAAAAAAAAACAATTTGGAGTTTATAAAAAAGTAGAAAGCAATAAAGATATTAAAGAAATAAAAACAATATCCGAAAAAGGTGCTGATTTTGTGATTATAGATGTGGATGACTGGAAAATTATTCCGTTGGAGAACATAATTGCTACCCTTCAGGAGACAAATACAGAAATATTTTCATTAGCAAAGTCTGTTGAAGAGGTGGAAACATTATTTACTGTTTTAGAGTTAGGTGTGGATGGGATAATTTTTGAATCCGAAGATGAAGAAGAGATTTTAAAAATTCAAAATATTATTAGAAAGATTATATTTAACATTACACCCGCAAAAATACTGGAGATTAAAGACATTGGTATTGGCGAAAGAGTTTGCATAGATACGGTTTCAATGCTTTCTGAAGGGGAGGGTATGCTGATCGGAAACAAATCAAATTTTTTGTTTCTTGTGCAAAACGAATCTGTCGGGTCTTCCTTTACTTCGCCAAGACCATTTAGAGTAAATGCTGGAGCAGTTCATTGCTATACAATTACCCCTGACGGTACCACAAAGTATTTATCCGAATTAGAATCTGGAAGTCAGGTTTTAATAGTTAATCCCAGAGGGAATGCGAGAATTGTTTCGGTTGGAAGAGCCAAAATAGAAACAAGACCACTTAGATTGTTCAAAGCAATATGCGGTAGTGAAGTAGGTACAATCATTGTTCAATATGCAGAAACCATTAGATTTTTAGATAAAAATAATAAAATCTTGCCTGTAACTCATGCCAATATTGGTGATGAAATATTGATTTATTCTAAAAAGTCTTCAGGAAGACATTTCGGAATTGAAGTCTCCAACGAGTATATACTAGAAAAATAGAAACTGAAACCTACATTCACTGTTAAATCTTTTTATCAAAATGTTTACATTATTAGAGTATTGTAATTATGGTCTTCACACAAAAGCAAAAGTAAATGCTGATTAGGCCAGAATCACTATATGATAAAATAATTTTGGGAAACTGTGAAAAAATATTAAAAAATTTTCCTTCTAACAGTATTCAATTAACAATTACATCTCCGCCATATGGCAATGCAATTGATTATGACTTACACGTCTCAAAGAAAAATGTGGAATATTATAGGGGCATAACCAAAGTTAGCCTAGATGAATACCTTAGTAACTTAGTTTCAATATTCAATGAACAGGTTTATCGGGTTACAAAAGAGGGTGGGTATTGTTGCATTGTTATTGCAAATGAGGTTGTAAACGGAACACTCATTCCTCTACCCCATTTACTTCTATCAAAATTAGTTACACCTGATGGTAAATGGAATTTACATGAAGAAATAATATGGCATAAAGTAACTGGCGGTACAAATAGATATGGTTCCTTTATTATTAATCCCTATCCAAAATATTATAGAGCAAACATCATGCATGAATTTATTTTGGTATTGCGAAAAGGTGATGTAAAATCGGGTAGAACACAAAGAAGAGATATCCTTCCTGCTACTCATGAAGAATGGACAAAAGAAATTGCCAATTCAGTTTGGCATTTGGCACCTGTTCCACCCGGTTTTATTGATCATCCTTGTCCATTTCCAGAAGAGATTCCGTACAGGCTAATGAAATTGTATTCCTATAATGGGGATATAGTTTTAGATCCTTTTAATGGAAGTGGCCAAACTACTAAAGTTGCCTATAAATTAGATAGACATTTTTTAGGAATTGACATAAAACAAGAGTATGTTGATTTAGCACAAAATAGGCTATCCAATGAACCCCTCCACATTAGATCAGAGGCATTGATTGCGAATTGGAAAAAAATAGCATCACATACAGTATAATGCATTTTAATTATGGTTTTTGGTATCGCCCTGATTTCATTTGTTAAAATTATCTTTAAGATATAACGGAAATTTTATTTATTTTGCATATTCTCATTATCTTTTGAAACATTTATCTTTATCAGTAAAATTCCTAAGAAATATAATAACAACATTGGAAATGAAATAAACCACATTGTTAGTCCGCTTCCATCAGGTGTAATCAATGCTCCAAAAATCACTATCGCTATTAATGCATACCTAAAATTCTTTAACCAAAAACCAATACCAACCAAACCACTTAAAGATATGATGTACATTATCAATGGGAGTTGAAATGATATCCCAAATGCAATAAAAAATTGGAGAACAAAATTAACAAATTCATTTATATTTAAAAAGGATAGAATTCCCAAAGATTGTCCATATTGATATAAAAATGTAAGTATGACTGGAATGGCGATAAAAAAAGAAAAAATTATGCCTGTTAAGAATAGGACCGTTATTGGAATAATAAATTTAAAAAAAGTTTTTGTTTGAGTTTTTTTTGAAATTGCTGGGCTAATAAACCCAAATATTTCTTTTACTATTATTGGAATTGTACCTGTAATTCCCAATAAAATTGATACAGTAATTTGAGCAAATAAGGATTGGCCAGGGGCGGTTTGAATAAGCTTTACTCCTTCTGGAAGCAAATTATTACCTAAAAAAAAAGTTATTTGACTAGCAATATTATTATAAACTGCTGGGTAAAAAAAATAAAAAGAATGATTGTTTACTGTTATTAGTTGGATACCAAATATTGAGGAAAAGATAACTATTGAAATAGCAAAAATAATTATTCTGAGAAACCGTATTCTAAGTTCATTGAGATGCTCTATGAAAAACATTTCCCCCGGATCCATATAAGATATAATAGGTTCTTGTACACAAAAAATATAAACCATTCATAAAGAAAAAGAAATGTTATAATATCAAATTTGACATAGAAAATCAATTTGTTAATAGAAAAAAAAATTTGTGCTTCTATCCCATTAATTGATGAAGAACTGGCAAGTGTTGAGGATAAAGTTGAACTGGCGTTAAAGGAAGGTATTAGTTTTATAGAATTTAGATTTGACTATCTAAATGATTTTGAAAATATTAATGCAATACTTGAGAGAATTTCAAAATACAAAAAACAGTCCATTTATACATTAAGGCCCATCACTGAAGGAGGAAAATTTGGTGAGGGTGAAACAAAACGAGTTATTCTGCTAAAGAAATTGGCATTAGCTAAACCCATGTTATTGGATTTGGAATATAACACCATAAGAACAAATGATGAATTGGCAGACTTCATTGACAATAATGGGATTAGGACCCTAATATCGTGGCATGATTTTGCAATAACCCCTAATGAAGAAAATTTAGTAAATTTGATCGATAAAATGAGAGTTTTTAGCCATTTCATTAAAATAGTTACTACTGCTAACACTATGGAAGACACTATCCGAATTTTGAAATTATACAGGCTAATAGACACAAGTATCAATTTAATTGCGTTTTCTATGGGCGAGTTAGGCATTCTCTCTAGAGTTTTATGCAATATTATAGGTGATTCCCCATTTACCTATGCAACAATTGGAAATGCTATTGCTCCAGGCCAACTTACAATAAATCAAATGAAATCAATTTATTCGCTATTTCATAAAAAATTAATTTAATTCATTTAATATTATTCGATATATTTTTTAATTTTGTATTTTTGAATCCTAGCATTGTGTCTCAATCTGTATCCGCAACAAGGACAAAACAACCCACTCCATTTTATAAAAATGTCGCAAATCTGACAACGCTTCTCATTTTCACCATAGCGAAGAGTCTTGGGTATTTTTTTAGATTTATGTCTAATGCAAATTCCTCTACAAGTCATTGTCTGTAAAAAGCTCCATATTCCGAATGTATGTTAATTTTTATCTTTAATATGATATTCATTTAAAGATTTTTTCACTAATATAATAGTATTCTAATGCAATTGAATATAAAAAAATTAAATATGGTCCCTATGAAAATAAACAGTATTCTTAATGAATAAAGAAGCCTTAAAAGGAAATGGAAATTCAAAAAAATCTCTCAAATCCTTTTGTATAATTGGCGATCCAATCAGCCATTCTTTATCACCTCTGATGCATAATTCGGCTTTTAGTTCATTGAATTTGAATTATTCATACATTGCATTTAGAGTTCCACAAAAAGAACTAGAGGAAACGATTTATTCGTTAAAGAAATTAAATATTGCAGGGTTCAATGTCACCTTACCACATAAGGTTAATGTTATTAATTTTATTGATGACCTTTCAAATGAGGCAAAAAAAGCAGGAGCAGTTAACACTGTTAATAATGAGGATGGAAAATTAATCGGGTATAACACAGATATTCATGGTTTAATGGCTCCATTAGAAAATAGGCAAATAAATTTTAATAATATTGAAATCTTAATTATGGGCGCAGGAGGCTCTTGCAGGGCCGCTTTAGTAGCACTATCTGAAAAAAAAACCATTAAAAAGATAAATATAGTAAATAGAGACCAAAAAAAACTAGAAAAAATAATATCCCTAGGCAAGGAGTTAAGATTGAATTGTATTCCTTTGGATTATGATAATAGCATTGTGTTAAGGGAAGTCTCTTTAAACTCTAATTTAATAATAAATACAACATCTATAGGATTAAATAATGATTCAAGTCCTTTAAAATCACATTTTATGAGTAAGGATACTTTTGTTTTCGACATAGTTTATAGGCCTATATTTACGAATCTGCTCAATAATGCTAAAGATGCCGGGTGCAATTTAATTTTTGGCTATGAGATGC
>JBKJYK010000273.1:0-2787 GCA_046715515.1 Candidatus Nitrosocosmicus sp. | reverse complement strand
TGCTTATTTATCTCGTTTGCCACGTCATCTATTTTGTTTTTATCAACTGCGAAGGCTACCAATGCGCTTTTGTATCCTAGTTTTCTGGTATCGAATATTGCACTTATCTGCCTAATTATACCGATGTCTTTTAACTTTTGTATTCGCTGTATGATTTCTTCTTCTGTTATATGATATTTATTTACTAATTCTAAAAAAGGTCGATCAACCAATGGAAATGTCCATTGAATGTCATTTAGTATTTGTTTGTCTATATTATCTAATTCATGAATTAGCATAAATAATATATTTAGATTGCTTTTGATTAATTAATAAAAATGTATCTTTAGTTTTAAGGTTACATAACAATATTTCAAATGTTTTTTCTGAATTGTGATTTGTGACATACAAGTTTAAAAGAGGTTATATTTTTAATAAAACTACAGGAGGGGCTATCGTCTAGCTTGGTAGGATACCATCCACATTTGTGGGTATAAGCCCGGGGCGCTGGCGGTCGAGGGTTCGAGTCCCTCTGGCCCCATAACCAAATCTATCAAAATAAATATTCCAGATTCTAGCATAATATTCTATTTCTTAATGCTACCTTGATAAAACAAATGGTGTTGTTTGCTGCTAATGTTTTTTAGACTAATTCTTGGTTAACAATGGTAAGAGGAACCTGTCCACGCGAAACTCTCTCTATGTTTATCGCTATTATTTTTGTTATCGACTCGATTGCTTCTGTTGTCCATCCCGCAACGTGTGGGGTTAGAATAAAATTATCAAGTTTTAGCATCTTATCATTGGGGTCTGCAGGTTCATTCCAGTATACATCAAATGCAGCCCCCGCTATTTCCTTATTGGTCAAGGCCAAATAAAGCGCATCCTCGTTAACTATGTGAGCTCTGGCTACGTTTATCAAATATGCCGAGGTCTTCATCAATTTCAATTCGTTTGAGCCAATCATGTCCTGTGTTTCATTATTGAGGGGGGTATGGATGGAAACTATGTCTGCTTTAGATAATATATCGTGGAGTTTATCTGTGCCGTTTATACTATCAACAAAGTATTTTTTGTTGCTTCCATCTGTTTTTGTAAAGGGATTCTTTGTTATTGCGTCTACTCGCATGCCAAATGCTTTTGCTCTTTTTGCCACTTCTATTCCTGTAACCCCTAAACCAATAATTGCAAGGGTTTTACCATGTATCTCTAGAGTGGGAGAGCCCTTTGTCTTTGCAGTGGATATGCTTGAAAGGCTACCTCCTTTATTTGCCCCGCTTTTAATGTTCTTCGCTAGGTATAGAATAAGAAATAGGGCGTGTTCGGCCACAGAGATTGCATTGGCCATGGGAACATTTGCCACATAAATTCCTCTATTTGTACATTCTTTTACATCAATACCATCTACCCCAATTCCGGATTGCTGTACTAATTTTAATTCCGGACATGAATCTAAAATTGATTTATTTATGTCATTAAAACCATTTACAATGATATTGGCTTCAACAAGCTGTGACTCAAGCGGCTTTTTATAATCTGCAAACTCTATAGCTAAACCCATTCTTTTTATCTGTTTATCTAAAAACTCCATGAATACATTATTTTGTATTAAACCCTTTATTTTCACCATGTATATTATTACTTTCTTATGTTTTTTTTTATCTGTTATGTAATTATTATGATGATATGATGTATACTTTAAGTACTATCTTAAATATGTACCTTAGTATCTTCCTTTTGAATTGAAAACTTTACTATCCTAAATGAAACTATTTGGTTTAATTTCGATGATTAATAGCAATAAAAAAATTCTTAATTGTGCCATTAATCATAATTATGTCTCTATAACACATTATTGGAATGTTTTCCTTTAAACATGTCTAATAATTGATTTTCATTTGTTATTTTGAAAAAATGTTTTTTGGTTTAATAAAAACCAGTTTGTGCTGTGATATTAGGGTATCCCAATTAACAAATATTACAAATAATGTCATAGCAATACCTGCTATGTCAACTAAAATTGTAAAGGTAATATCATTTTTAAATAGTTCACTAAAGGATTTAAAGAAATACCCAGATAAATTAATCATTATTAAATATACAATAAACCTACCAAGCCAAAACCCTATAATTATGCCAATCGATTTGGCTTTCATGATACCGTAGGATATGAATAACATGTTACTGGGAAGAGGAGTCAAGGCAAAAATCATGGTTCCTAAAAAATAACCATATTTGGTTCTTTCTAAATACCTTTTTAGTCTATCTAGGCTACTTTTCCGATTTTCATTAATAAGCTTCCTGCCAAATGAACTGAATTGAAATAAAACCAGTCGTCCACCAATAGCCGCGGAAGCACCTAGTATTGATAGAATAATGGGATCTAGAAATGGATTTATCATATAAGCAGCCGCTACTACCATCCATGTAGGGGGAGTTAGAATTGGAATAACGCTTAGTAAAAATATTACTAATGCACTAAGTAAATAAGAATATTCGGGAAATGAAATCAAGTAATTGAGTATATCCAATCTACAAATTAAAAAATATCAAAGGCATATTTAATCATTGGAATTTAGCATATTTTTTCAATCCGCAAAAAAACCTCAATGAATAAAATCCATAAAAAATATGGCATAACCAAGAATGAGTAAATAGGATGATACCATGATTTTCCAAACCCTGTTAATTATTTATAGAGTTATTTTACCTACCTTTTATTATTCCTTGATGTGATGGAAAAATAGTAAAGCAGCCCATCAAAATTATGAAAAAAACTATATCCATATAAGCATTGAACTAAATATT
>JBKJYK010000272.1:0-4430 GCA_046715515.1 Candidatus Nitrosocosmicus sp. | reverse complement strand
GTTGGACACACCAGGTCACCCGGCATCCGAAAAGAAACCTTTTATGATAAGGGAAAAGGACTGCATATTTTGTTTGGCCTGCGAAAATGTTTGTCCGCCGCAGGCAATAAAAATATTTGTGAAATAGCATCTATACCAAAAAACCTACACAAACCTTGGGATTTTTTTTATATTTGAATAAACTTTTAATTTTTAACTGGGTAACCTTTCTAAAATAAAATAATTGACAATATACAAAGAAAAATTCTCAATAGTTAAACCGATTGTATTGGGAATAGTTGGAGGTGGACAACTTGGCAAAATGTTGGCTATGGAAGCTAAACGTATGCATATTTCTGTTATTGTATTAGACCCCCTACCTGACTGTCCTGCATCCGTTATTGCAGATAAAGTAATAGTGGGCAATTTTTCAGATGAGCAAAAGATTTATGATCTATCAAAAGAAGCGGATATAATCACGTATGAAATAGAACTTGCAAATACTACTGCTCTCAATAACTTGGTTATGAACGGATTTCCTGTTCACCCATCTCCAGCAACATTGCATATAATTCAGAACAAATACCGTCAAAAAAAAATTTTTAAAAGAAAATGGAATTAATGTACCGAAATTTGATTTAATAACCTCTGAGAATCATTTACGGAATATTTGTTTGGAGTATGGTTTACCAATAATGTTAAAAGTTTGTGAAAATTCTTATGATGGCAGGGGAAATTATTTAATCAAAAATGAGAATCAAATAAAACCAGCCTTTACACATTTTAAGGGCAAACAATGCATGGTTGAGGAATTTATTAATTTTAAGCAGGAGATTTCAATTATGGTGGCAAGAAATCCATCAGGAGAGGTGTCTCCTTTTCCTGTTTCCGAAAATATCCATAAAGAGAATATATTGGATTTAACCATAGTACCCGCAAGGATTTCTAAAGATATAGAGACAAAGGCAAATATGCTTGCAATCAAGACAATCGAGTCTTTGAAAGGCTCTGGAATTTTTGGAATAGAGATGTTTGTCGATCAAAATGATAACGTTCTTATTAATGAAATAGCTCCAAGGCCACATAATTCGGGACATTATACCATAGAAGCCTGTTCTGTGTCTCAATTCGAACAGCATATTAGAGCAATAATGGACTATCCATTGCCAAGACCATTTTTACTTTCCAATGCAGTTATGATCAATCTGCTTGGACCGGATAAAATAAAAGGAGAGTATGAGATATTCGGAATTGGTGAATTATTTTCTTTAGAGGGCGTTAAAATACATATTTATGGCAAAAAAGTAACAAATCACCATCGAAAATTGGGACACATAACTGCCCTTCTCAAAAACAACAATCCCATTGAAGTTTCGAATAAAATTAAGCAGATTATTAAAATAAAGGAAGTTAATGTCAGATAAAAAAACGCATTAAGCTGCTATAATATATATATACACAATCAAAGAAATGACGGTTATAGTCACAAAAAGTGCCAATACAACTAATGGGATCAACAAACCTTCTATTGTCAATTTTATTGATGAAAAAACACAAAATGAAAATTTACCAGTTATTAGTATCATTATGGGCAGTGATTCCGACCTTGGTATTATGAGGGAAACATCACAAATCCTAAATGATTTTGGAGTACCACATGAAATAAAAATTGTATCGGCCCATAGAACACCTACGTATATGTATGATTTTGCTCAAAACGCCGAATTACGGGGAATAAAGGTAATAATCGCTGGTGCAGGTGGATCAGCACACCTACCCGGCATGGTTGCTTCATTGACATCGATACCTGTGATAGGAGTACCAATTAAATCGTTATCTTCAATAAACGGAATAGATTCCCTTTTATCTATCGTTCAAATGCCCCCAGGGGTACCTGTCGCAACCATGGCCATTAATGGTGCAAAAAATGCCGGTATTTTTGCCTGTTCTATTTTGGCAACCCAGTCTAAAGAGTTATCACTAAAGATAAAACAATATAAAAAGGAACTTGGGGAAAATGTTATGAAAAAAAATGAGAAGCTAAAAGATGGCCTGTAGGTTATAAGGTTATCAAAAAAGAATACAGGTGCACAAAAGATACTATCAATACATCTTTTTCTTAAATCGGTAAATAGATAAATAAATAAACAATAATTTTACCTATCCGTTAAATATTGAAAAAAGAAATAGCGATAATTGGCTGTGGTGTAATTGGAAGTGAGTTAGCCCAAAATATAGATAACGAAAAAATTCCTAACTGTTCATTATCTGTAATTTTCGATATTGATAAAAACAAATCAAAATCAGTGTTTGATAAGATAACAAAAAATAAACCTGCTATTTTCAGCAATTTTAAAGACTTTGTAGAATCGGTGCAATTTAGAAAAATTGATTTGGTTATTGAAGCTGCCTCGATATCAGCAGCATCAATCTATGGGGTTGATATTCTTAAAAGAGGGAAGGATTTGATGATAATGAGCATAGGTGTATTTTCAGATTATAATTTTTACGTGGAGATAATGCACCTTATCAAAACGAAATCCAACAATGTCTTTCTGCCATCTGGAGCCATAGGCGGAATGGATATGATAAGAAGCATAAGAAACCATATAGACTCAATTACTTTGATAACAACCAAGAGCAATAAATCGCTAAAAGGGGCACCGTTTTTCGCAAATTATAATATAGATGCAGATAAAATAACAAACAAACAAATTATCTTTGAAGGCAATGCAGAAGATGCAATAAAACAATTTCCTTCTAATGTCAATGTGGCTGCCCTAATTAGTCTGGGTGGAATAGGGTTCAAGCGTACCAATGTAAAGATAGTGGTAGACCCAAGCATATCAAACAATATCCATGAGATATGCGTAAAATGGAAATTTGGTGAGTTTACAATCAAAATTAGCAACAGGCCAAGTAACGAAAACCCAAAGACAAGTTATTTGGCAATTTTGTCTGCAATAGAGTGTTTGAGGTCTATTTGTTCACATGATTTGAAGATTGGGTCCTAAAAGACCCTATTTAATTATAAATAAAGATGTATACCCACGGCTTTCCATTGTTACATTGTTTTCGATTTCCTCTGCTTTTATCGTAATGGATATGACATCTGTGGTATCGAATTTCTTTGGTTTAATCAATACGAAATCATCAAGCAAATCTGTAGATTCAAAACATGTGTTGCTATAGTTAAGTTCAACAGGACTGCTTGAACTAATTAAAAAAACCTGATCCTTGTCATAGTTGCATATTCTAATTTGCCTTCCTGGCCTTGGAAATGCCCTAAGACTTATCTTTATTGATTTTTTATCGTGGATTATGTACCTGCTACTGTTATTTGAGTAAATATCAAATTTAAAAGGATACCCCGCGGTATTTTCTGCCATTTTATTAATGCCATCATTCATTATGATGTCTATTTTTTTTATGGTGTCTCCAAATTTGAAAATATAGTCATTAGTAGTTTTCACAATATTATCGATTGTTGACTTTCTCGCATTTTCTTCTTCTGTTGAAAGTTTGTATCTATCTACCCATTCCTTGTAATCTTTGCGTATATCGCTAATAAAATCTGTGCAGGTGTTTTGATAATCTTGGATGCTTGTTGCTCTTTCAGAATCAACATCGGAAGCAAACATGATTCAGTATCGTGTTTTATTCTATTTAACTTATTGATTAAAATTTAACGCCGCAGTAGAATAGGAAGTAAAAAATAAATGAGAATGGATGAATTTACTTTCCTGTTCACAGATCTTGCAAATAACATTAGCAACAACATGGAATTTTTCAAATCCGCGTTAATAAAAAAACCAACAGTTGTCTATTACAAATTAAATGAACTATCCAATTTTGTAGGCTCTAGATATAATGTAAAATTGGAAATTCATTTTCCAAATTCTGATAAAATTTATAACACTGATGATTATGGGAAAGAAAACCTTAGCATCATTATAGATAAATTCAGAAAAGTTTTCCCCATTCCAAGAGAACAGATCAAACAAGAGGCTGCGAATCTTTTCAAAAATGCAATGGTTATAGACGGGTATATGTATGAAGGCAAAGAGGGTGTAAAAATAGTCTTTGATGACCAAGTTAAATCGCGTATAGAAATCCTTCCGGGCTCTGTTCATTTGTGGGTTAGAATTGATGAAGATGTCGAAAAATTTTGTAATTGGTTAATGAGGTATGTTTATACCAATCGTTTATACAATAAAAAATAGAATATATTTTGTAAGGTTAAAGAAATGAGGGAAAGTCAGGTAACCACTATGTCAAAGGTAGATGATTCTACAAACATATCCAACGATGCACTCTCTACAGTGGTAACCGTAACCTGAATGTGCTTTACTCCAGGAGTTTCAAACGCATATTCTAATTGTCCTGTGCCTTCAGATGCTCGTTGATTTGTAAGGGTTTCTAAAACTTCGGCATTTTCATCCGGTATTTTT
>JBKJYK010000271.1:0-10689 GCA_046715515.1 Candidatus Nitrosocosmicus sp. | reverse complement strand
TGGATGCTGATATTGATACAGGGTTAAGATTGGAGATTTACGGCTGGGCATTATGTTTTGCTCATGAAGATAGGCAAAAAATGATGTCTGCATTTCTTAACAAAAGTAAAAGATAGCTTCTTTTACATTATCTACTTTAATGAAATTGTTTTTGCACCATTACTTGGGTTGCATATAAAAGTTTTGCATCCGATGTTCAATTTTCCATAAGTTTCTTTCATTGTGTTTGATACTTGAGATCCTTTCTTTTTAGAATTCAAAAATGCGATTGTAGATGGGCCTGCCCCACTGATAGCAAATGCTAATGCACCTGCTTGAAGAGAACTTTCTTTTAACTGTTCAAATCCTGGTATCAGTTTTTGCCTTGCAGGTTCTATAATACAATCATCGATACCGTTGCATATCATTTGGATGTCATTATTGAAAAAACCTGCTACTATTGTGCATGCATTGGAAAGATTTTGCACCATTTTTTTTAGGGGAACTTCTTTAGGGAGCATTTTTCTTGCTACCTCTGTTTTCATTTTGGGAACCTCTATCAATGGAACACAAACAACCAATGTCAAATCTTTTGGAGATTTTATTTTTATAAATTCTAGCTTTGGGAAGCTTCTTACTATCACAAAATCTCCAAAAAATGATCCTGCGATATTATCATAGTGCTTTACACCCGCACTTGCTATTTCCCCTTCTGCAGCATAATTTAATAATTCTATGTCATTGATTTCTAATTTGAAAATATTATTAAATGCAACAGCTGTTGCAACGGCGGAAGCGGCACTACTTCCCATTCCATACCCTGGAGGAATATTTTTTTCAATTTCAATTATAAAGTCGTATTTATGCAAATTATAGTCTGCGATAATTCTATTTGCTACCTTTCCTGATGAATTATGATCAGGATCAGTTGGGATGCTTTTGCTTCCCTCTCCTTTTATTTTTATTTTTATATTGTTTATATTGTCTTCTGGTTTTTCCATTATCTTGAGATGGACAATATCTTCTAATGCGTTTAATCCTAAACCAAAAACGTCATAGCCCGGTCCTAAATTTGCTGTAGATGATGATGCGCTTATTACACATTCTTGATATTCTGTTTTATTTGTATTGTTTGTTTTTCCCATTCTTGTTTCACATTTTATTGGTTGCTTTTTTCTTCTTCTCCATGTGTAAATATTCGTGATAGAGCTGCAGATAAATTTATCATTCCATTCATTGTTATGTTTGATATTGCAATAGGGTTTGTTATATTTCCGCTTCTAAGCAATGTTTTTATCAAGTCTTTGCTTAGCAAAGATTGCTCAAAATTTTTCTCTTTGTCCAGTGAGTTTTGTAATGATGAAATGGAATTAGACCAGTCTAATACCTCTTTAAGTTTATCTATTATTTTGTCTCTTTTAGTGAGGACGTTAATTTGGGGTGTATTTAATCGTAATTTTACTGATTGGGATAAAAACATTAACGATACATAATTGATAGGTGATTCAGCTAAAGTCCCATCAATAGTAAAAAGAGTTACTTTGTTATCTGAAAAAAAGTTCGAAACAAAATATGGGCCGCTAGATCTAAAGGCAAACAGTTCTATTTGCCCCGGTGTATCTACAATCACATAGTCCGGATTCAGTTCATCTACCTGCTGCTGTATTTCGCTTAGTTTTGTGGATATTAGATCGTTTGCTAATATTAGTGATCCATTTGGTCCTAAATTATAATTTTCCATAATTGAATAAATATCAATAAAATCTCTTACATCTACATCTGGATTATAGGGTAAATTAGCTACACCAGGGTCTAGGTTAATTGATATAGGAGAAATGTCATTGCTGTTATACCATTCTAGAAGATTGGATGTCAATAATGATTTTCCCGAACCCGCAGTACCCGTAACAAAAATAGCATACATTTGAAATAAGTTAAATCTTATTGTAATTTTACTGTTATATTTGTATGATTATTATATTGCTTTATTTGAACTGAATTATACAAATTGAATTGGCGGTTACTTTCCATTGTCGCAAGTATAGTACCTATAATTATGATGTTTGTATTTACTCCTGTATCGCTTAACGATATATTTTCCGTTGGAGTTTTTCCGTTCTTGATGTCTTTTATTGCGACAATGGCAAAGATCTTTCTACAGGCAATTAGGTTTTATTATTTTGTCCGAAAATTTATAGGGGATAATGTGAGTTCGTTTTGGAAGATAATTTATGCTAGGTTGGCAGGTGAATTCGTAACTCAAACCACACCATCTTATGTAGGGGGTGAACTTGTGAGAATTGCTTTTTTAACAAAAAATAATGTTCCTGCCGGAAAAGCGGCTTGGGTTACCACTATGGAGATTATTGCAGATGTTTTTGTTGGTACAATTTTGGCATTTATAGCCGGCTTTCATGCACTTCTTACAGGTGCTATCTTCATTGGCGTTTTGTTAATTTTAATTGCTCTTCCAACTTTTTGCTTTTGGTTTTTTTTATTGATTTATTCTTCAAAAAAAAATATTAGATTACCATCATTTTCATTAAAGTTATCCAAGAAATTTATTTCTGAGGAAAAGGCTTTGCGCGGAATTAATTCAGTAAACAAAGCCTTAGATGATTTATGCATGATGAGCAGAGAAAATTTCGGATCTTTCAAATCTGTTAAAATATTTTCATTTGGAATAGGAATTACTTTATTAGCATTTTTTTTCCATGGGCTTTCTTTTCTTGTTTTAACTCATTCCATAGATAGTGATATCAGTCTATTTGTCTCTTTTATGGCTACCTCGTCATCCACTATTTTGGGAACTTTGCCTGTTACAATAGGGGGGTCTGGTCTGACAGAATTAGGTCTTTGGGGTTATATCAATCACCTAACCGATTTTTCCCAACTTGGAAATATTATTACCGATAGCCAATTGAATGTGATAATTGCTTGGCGTATAGCTTCATATCATATTCCTTTAATTATCATGTGGATTGCATTAATGAAATTAGCTTTGGGAAAAAGTTACTCCAAGTCTTCCTCGCATTCTACACTTGTCATTTTTTAAGATGTATTTTATACCTTAATTGTTGATCTTTATGTGTTTGGTAAAATTGATGATGTAGTTTGACATATTAAAAGATGAATAATAGCAAAAATAACTGTAGGAATTGGTATATTGGTAATTCATTACTTGTGATTCTAGAATTTAATTAACTTTTGTATTTATATTAAAATAATAAAATTATCCGATCTTAAAACTATGCAAAAGGAAGTAACCTTAAATTTAATTTCTTTTGTACACATTAAATAAGAAAAGTTATATAAAATAATTAGTTAATTATCGATAGGCAATATATTAAAAACTACTCTATAACCTAAAGTATACTATATTTGAAAGTAAAAGATTTAACCTATATGGCATTCGCCACCTTGTTTGCTAGTGTTAAATTATTTCTATGATTTTTATAAACTCTTTGAAAAAGGATAATACTGCATATAAATCATATTGAGCGTTTGGATGCTTTTCCAATCACTTATAGTCTGATTATCAACCATTAAGAATGCCTTCCTGATGTGGTGTATTCATGTGAGAAAAAAATTCAATAAAAACATGCCTTTGATTTCACTTACTTTTCGTCATCTTCTTCATCTGAATCATTTGATATGTTGTCTGATTCTACATTCATCATTTGTGCGTTTTCTAAATCAAATTTGTAAATCTCTTCTACATCGAGTTGATATTTTGTTTTTAATAATTCTACTAATTGTTTACTCAACCCTGCTTTTGAAATTTTGATGTTGTATTCATATACAAAACCTTTCATAAAATCTTTAATGCTTGATTTATCGGATATTTCTATTTCTTCAATTATGGTCCTACCATCAGGTAGTGCTTCATACAATTGAATATCTGCTTTTTTTTTCTGTTCGTTAATGTCTAGGAAATAACCTGTTCTGTTAATGATGTCATACTCTTGAAAATTTGCGCTTTTTATTTCATTTTCTGCCCATTCTGGGAGACCACTTTCTTCCGATTTTGACTTTGCTGCTTTTCTTGCCATTTGATATACTTGAATTATTTTATCACTTTTTATTAAAACCTTTTTCAAATATTATTTTTATTCTGGGAAAGCATTATCTATAAGCTTGTTTTAATTAATCTAACTTTGACTTTGGACACCGTCATGAATGGTGAGTCTCTATACCGTCTAATTAATACTCAAAATCCGAATTTACTGCTTGTAGATGCAAGACCTTTTTCTGATTATAATAAGGGGCATATTCCGCACGCCGTTAACATTGACCTGATGAATTTTCATTGGTTTGATACCTCTGAGGAAGGTATTGTTCAGTTTAACAGGCAAATGAAAATATTGCTAAATTGTTTGGGTATCAATAAACAAAGTATTGTAGTTTTTTATGAGGGTATATCGGGCTCTTCTGCATCAAGAGGAATTTGGCTATTAAATTATTTTTCCCATGAGAATGCCTATATATTGGATGGGGGATTTGAAAATTGGTTAAAATCAAATTACCCGGTAGAAACAACAACCAATCCCTTTATAACTTCTGAAAGTATGTTTAATATAAACAAAGATGTATTAGCAGATGCAGAATATGTCAAAAACAAAATTGAAAAAAATGCTAATGATGTAGTTATTATCGATTGCAGATCTAAAATGGAGTATGATGGATTAGCTGCAAGGGCATCAAGACGAGGGCATATTCCACACGCCGTTAACATTGACTGGATTGATAATCTTGAAAATGAAAAATTTAAAGATACTGAAAAACTTTTTAAATTGTATTCCTTTATCCCTAAGGATAAAGAAGTCATTACATATTGTCAGGGTGGCTATAGGGCAGCAAATACCTATCTTGTATTGAAAAAACTTGGCTATTCTAATGTTAAAATGTATTTAGGTTCTTGGGGCGAATGGGGTAATGTTTCTTCTCTTCCAATACAATGACGATTATTCCCATGTGTTTAGTCTTCTTATTTGAATAACATCGATTACTTAAATTTGTAAGGTAGTTGATAAACTACTTTCTTAAATGTCGAATCGGATTTATGTCTAAAGATTTCAATTAACTTGTTTTAGCTAATCAACAATAAAGTAAAACTTTTTGAATTTAAAGCATTTCGTTGTATTTTTGTATTTTATAATATTATAATGTCATTTGATAATAACGTTTTTGGAATAATAGTTATTTATATTGCAAATTTATATATCCTAATTGTAATCAATATTACTTGCTATGTATCTTATCCAAAGGATTAATTTTCTTATCCAAAGCATAATTAATATCCAAATGTTATTAACAATTAAAAGAATTAGTCTCATTATTGTACTTTTATAATAACGAATAGCGAAAACAAATAATACGTCGCCTAAAGCAATAATAATAATTAAATTTTTATGGTTAGGCTAATATATGTACAGAAACTCACACTTTTAAAAAAATATTTCACAAAATTGCAGACACGTATGATATAATATGTAAAATAGTTTCTGAATGAAATAAATCTAATTTCAAGAATGACAATAAATTTAACAGTTTTTGTAAAGTTTAGTTTAAATAAAAATGTGTTAGTTTTAATCCCATAAAGATGTTATAATTTGTTTATCCTTGTATTGTTTAATTCTTGTAATTCATTATTTATTTCGTTTGAGCTTTGATTTCCATATGTTACCAAAATCCTGTCATCATCGTTTGGTACATAACCCATTATGTCATTAGTTTGATTGCTATTCACAAAAAACCTTAATTTTGAATTTTCATTATCACAAAAGCGTTTATTTTCATCGGTTACGAAGCAACCGTTCGATATATCCATTCTAAGGCTCTTTACAAATTCTCCGATTGGCACCTTCGTAGCATGTTTATGCAGGGTAGTTCCATCTAAAGTGCCATTATAACTTTCCATGTGGATGTAATTAGATCTTACCATGTATTTTTGTTGGGCAAAATCAATTTTTGTTCCATTTAGATTAACTATAAAAGCCGCATGTTCATGTGCGGATCCTAACGTTCCGTATGTGGCTGAAACATCATTTCTTGGAAATAATATAGCTAATACTATGGTAATTGCAATAATACCTACAATTGCAGGAATTATTATTTTCATGTATTGTTTTCTTCTTCTTCTGCCTTTTGCGAAATAACTAGTATTATTGTTTTCTTTTATGTTTGAATTGTTTTTATTGTTATTGTTATTGTTAGTATCTTTTCTTTTTCTACTCATCTTAAATTAATTTTTATATGCAAGTCTCTAATTTAAAATTAATATTGTAGTTATACCTGGTGAATTATTTATTGTTTTATTATCTCGTTAATTATAAGTTGCAAATTTTTTGAAAATGGGTGATTTGGATTATTAACTACTGTTAAAAATTCTCTAGTGCTAAATTGGATATCGCAATAACAAGGTAAAGGTGTAAGGTATTTTATGCCAGTCACTTCTCGTAATCCTCCTAGAACGTTTTGTGGATTCTGCATTTCTGGTGTATTATTGTCTACTTGCTTAAAATATGTGTATGCTGAATTTGTTTTAGTGTCTGGAGAATTAATTAGTGGTGCAGGTGCGCAATATCCTGATATTCTGTTAAGTAATATATATGTAATAGCTCCAAATTTTACGAATATTGTATAGATTTCATTTAGTAGTTTTTTTGTTCCTTCTATATCTAAGTCATCCATTTTCATAGTAAGTATTAATTTATCCGCTATGGATAGGGCATTTATAGACCAATGCCTTATACCCGGACTGGTATCTATTATTATAAAGTCTATATCCATCTTTGTTATGATTTGCTCTCTTAAGAAGACTAATTTTCTGAATTGTTTTTTCCAATATTCGGATCCATTACTAATTTCAAACTTAAATATCGCCTCTCTGTTAGGATTTGAAAACCCTGCATAAAACTTGCCTGATGGCAGGCACTTTCCATTATATATATATTTTGTCATATCTATTATCGTTTCTTCAACATCCGATTTATTATCTAAAAAGTCGTTTATCCATTTGTTTGGAGTTATCTTGAAGTAATTGTGTAAGCTGGGGGCGTATATATCTAGATCTATAAGCGCTACTTTTTTTCCTTTTTCTGCTAGTAATGCTGCAGTATTTGCAGCGATGGTGGTTTTACCTGTACCACCCTTGTAAGAATGTATGGCAATGCAGTGAGTCATTCACTTATTGTTTATTGCTTTTACATTTCAATATTAAATCTTTTGAAATAACTATTATAGTTTCTATGATATTTTTTGAATTCTTATATTAGTATATACGTAATTTTAAAAAAATCATAGTATGAAGTTGGAGACCTTAATTAAATTATGATGCATTTATAAAATCAATATGAATTTCTGTAAAATAGTGAAATGACATCATCTTTATCTGTGTAATTCTGCTTTAGTGTTGCCTATCACTATTTGATCCCTTTATTTAAAAAAGATTTGAGAAAAAATTATTTATGGGGTTCATCAATTTATTCATAATCAAGTCATCAAAATCATTAATGTTCGGATCCAATGTAAAAATCATAAGAAATTCTAGTCTGTTGTTTTGATTTGTTATCGGTATTGTTATTCTTAGAATCTTTTCATATAAAGAACACGTATAATATAGTTTTCCTAAAATATTTTGCCATCTTAATCTCGTATATTGTCTTGTAGATGCAGTTATTGCATATTGTTCTGTTTCTTCATCATTTAACAGTGGTACTATCCCTTTTCTTTCTCCCTTTGTTAATATTATTCCATGTTTGTCTGCAATCCCGACAAACCTTATTCTAGAGTCCAAATCTATAATTTTATCACATAATCCCTTAAACTCTGAAATATTATTTACCATGCTTTATTATTAATAGTATTTTCTATATTATAAAACTTATATTTTATTTCCCTTCCTTTTTTTTGATTTATTATTCAAGCCTAGTCAGATCGTTGGCTGTGTATGGATTGACTTGTCACTATGTCATACAAAAATGTTGCGTATTGAAATTGAATTTATTATTCTTATTATATATTTTCTAAATGTGGATTGTTTATTAGATTTTTTTAATATAGAAACTATATTTAAAAAACAAAACGATGCATATTGTTTTTTAAAAGGATTAAAATTGTCATGTTCGCATTAATGTATTTAATACCATTTTTATATTTGTGTTATGTTGACAAAAATAGGTAATATTTCAATAGGTCATAATAACTGCCCAAGGATAATGGGAATAATTAATTTAAGCCCTGAATCTTTTTATAAAAAATCTATAAAATTAAATTCTGATGAAATACAAGACACTGTTTTGGATATGCAATGTTCTGGAGTTGACATAATTGATATCGGCGGTATGTCTACCGCTCCTTATTTAAAAACGTTTATCCCACCTGATTTAGAGATTGAACGATTAAAGTATGCGGTATCTGCAATTCGCCAGATTAGTGATATACCCATTTCAGTAGATACTGTTAGATCCGATGTATTGAAATCCCTGTCAAAATATGAAATAGATGCAGTTAATGATGTTACTGGGCTAAAGTATGATAAAAAGATGCCTTTAACTGTTTCTGAATCCAATCTTCCGGTTATTATAGGAGCTTACAAAATCGATTCTAATTCTTCAAATCTATTCACGGGCGATATATATGATACTATCAATTTATTGGTAGATAGTATTGATATGGCTGCAAGTTCCAAAATCGAAGGAGAAAAGGTAATAATTGATCCATCAGTTGGTTTTTTTAGAAAATCTGGTAACAATCCTTTTTTTTCAAAGATATGTGGGATAGATTGGTATGTCCGTGATATTGATATACTTTCTAATATTGCATTATTGTCTTCTCTGCATAAACCTGTATGTATTTCGGTTTCAAGGAAGTCATTCATGGGCTCACTGTTGAATTTGGATTTAGAGGATAGACTTATACCATCAATAGTCACAGAAATCCATTGTGTATTAAATGGAGTTTCACTAATACGAACTCATAATGTAAAAGAAACCAAACTAGCAGTAAATATGATTAAAATATTACATTAGTATGTTATGTCTTTTCTGTAACAATTATAACTATAAGGAAGATAATGTTTTATGATTTGATGTGAATAAAATTCAAGAAATGGATCGCGTGATTCCAGGAAAATCCCTTTCGGTAATTGAAGAATTTGAATCAGGAAAAAATACTTTTGTATACGATGGAGAAGTAAGATCATCTGTCATAGGTAAACCTGTAGTTAATATGGTCAACAGAATATTAAATATTACACAAAAAAATCCTCCAAAGATACCCAAAATCGGGGATATTGTGGTTGGTTATATTGATATGTTGTTTGGTAATATGATATCCATAAGAGTCGTTTATATCAACGATAAATATTCTCACTCTGGATTTTCTGCGATTGCATCTACCCGTATATCTAATATGGGTAATAATTATTATTCTAGTTGGCGTGAAAGAAATTACAAGGGAAAGCTTATTTTTAAAGTAGGTGATATCATTCGTGGACGAGTTTATAGTTTGTTGAACTCCTCAATTCATATAACACTAGAAGACAAAGATTTGGGTTTGATTTATACAATTTGTTTCTCATGTGGAAATACTGATCTAATAAAGGTTTCTGGAGGGTTGAAATGCCCAAATTGTGGTAATTATGAGGAAAGAAAAGTTTCCATTGATTATGGTAAAGAGGCTTTTACATTACTTTATGACAAACAATATGTTATAGAATGAGAAAAATAGTGAAAATTGGTTTTCAAGGCGAATCAGGATCATACAGCGAAATAGCTGCATCTAGGTATTTTTCTGATATCCATTCCGAATTTATTCCATTTAGATCCTTTCAAGATTTATTTGATGGTGTTGAAAATTCTTCCTTAGATTCCGCAATAGTTCCGATTGAGAACTCTATAGAGGGTGGTGTAAATGAAACTTATGATTTGTTAGTAGAAAAACAATTATTTGTTATAGGGGAGATTTATCAAAGAATAAAACATTGTTTAATTGCCAACAAACAATCTATCGAAATAAAAACTGTTTATTCTCATCCTCAAGCTTTGGCCCAATGCAGAAATTACATCAGAAAAAAATCTTTGGAGCCTATTCCATCGTATGATACTGCTGGTTCTGTAAAATTAATAAAAGAGCATTTTTTGGTTAATGCGTCGGCTATTGCTAGTAGAAGGGCTGCAGACATTTATGATATGAAAATAATTGAAGAGGGTATTGAAGATAAAAATAACAACTTCACTAGATTTTTGGTGATATCTAAAATACCTAATTATCAAAATAACGCAGATAAAACTTCTATAATTTTCTCTATTTCCCATACACCTGGTTCCTTATTTTTGATTTTAAAGGAATTTGCGTCAAGAAATATTAATTTAACAAAAATTGAGTCAAGGCCAACTAAAGATGTTCCATGGGAATATTATTTTTTTGTTGACTTTGAAGGCAATCCAAATGACAATGTAGTAATGAACTCCTTGTCTGACATAAAAAAGGGTACTCTTTTTTTTAAAATACTTGGTTCTTATAAAAAGGCCGAGATTAGTTAATCTAAGCTTGATTTCTCATTCTAATTCCAAGAATTATTATAACTATTCCTGTTATAATTAGCATCATTTGACCACTAAAAGCTATAGAACTAGCCTTGGAAAATGCCCCCAAATTCAAATCAATATTGGTATTTCCTGTATTAGTTATAAGAATCTTGTACTT
>JBKJYK010000270.1:0-3994 GCA_046715515.1 Candidatus Nitrosocosmicus sp. | reverse complement strand
TTTTGATTTTTGTTCATCGGCCATAATAACAACAGCAAACACATAGATAGTCAGATGACTTTACAGATGTAAATATTTATTTTCATTTTAATATTGTTGTAGTCAAGTTGTTGAAAATGTTATCCAGAAAATATGAGGTTGAACCACTATAACTAATGAATACTTACCAAAGAATATAAAAATATGAGAGATAAGGCTTGATTAATCAAGTTATTCTTATATGCCAAAGATACTAAAATTAATACACTAAAGTTTTGGTTGCCCACATCATTATTCCAATAGTTCAATATTCTCATTGATGCTAATCGTGTGAAATTATGTACTAATTTTATTAGTGGTATTCCATTATTGGCTTAAACTTAGCGTTTCAACTGTCTTGTCAAGTATTGGTGTAAATTTTGAAATTTCCAATTCATCCACCTTATTGTTTGGTGAATACTCTGATGATAAAGTTAATTGCAGGGTATAGATGGCATTGGGAGACTCATATCCATATCTTTTGAATACCTCTGTTCTGCCAAAATCGGGGATAAAGATGTCTTTTGAATTTTCTGTATCTGGTTGGGTTGACATTTGGTCACCTTTTGTACACCTCATTGTTGAAACATCAAATGTTTTACCACCAACCGTTGCGGTTGAGTTGGGTTGTAGTTCTGTGCATTGGGAGATAGAAGATGGTGATGCCTCTTGAGCCATTGATTGCCTTTCAATCATTTCTTTCTTGTCCTCTACAATGAGTGACATTACTGGTATCGTTTCTTTGATTTCACCTAATGTTAGTATGTTTACAAATTCCTTAGAAGAACCGGGATGCATATCAATACCAATGCCCTTATCTCCAAACATACCTTCGGAAGCATACCACCCTGTTGGGATGTCTAAATTGATTATACCAAAATCAGAGTTGGAATACTTTCCACTCATGTCTTGTCTAAGGTTAGTGCCTTCCATAAAAATACCAGAACCTTTGTTTGGCTCATCAGAAATTGAGGAAGGATTAGTAGCATCCTGTAATTGCGCGTTTACATGAATGTTAAATTGAAGATTTGCTATAGTGTAATATGAGAATAAGATAAAAACTGCAAAAATAAAACAAAATCTCAATCGATGTCTTGAAGGATATGGTGATTTTTCTTTATGCATTAGTTAAAAACCAGGTAAAGAATTATTTAAAAATTACCTGTTACCTGAACCTAAATTTGCCACTAATTGATTTCAAATCCTTTTCCCAATATCGTAACTTTTACATTTATGCACTTGTAGTTTATTTAGGCAATATGAAAGAAGGGATATGCTACTGATTAGGGATTTCCTTTATTGCTAAAAGATTCAGAAAAGTTTTTCTATTTTCAATTATTTTTATGTTTTGATGAACATGACAAAATCCATCGCCTACACCTCCATTGTATTCTCATTTCTTGCTGCAGCACTAGTTGTTTTGGCACCTACTCAAACTAGCACTATTTTTGCTCAATCCTCACAGGAAGACACGGATGCTGTTTCAGCTACAGTCAATGCTGGAGGAAACGGATCTGGGTGGGACAAGTTTGGTCCTCAAAATATAACCATCAATGCGGGCGAAAGCGTAAAATGGGTTAACCCTATGTCAGTACCAGAACCACACACTGTCACCTTTTTCAAAGATGCCGATTTTTTGCCTCCTTTGGTAGCTCCATTTAGCACCCCAAACAATACCGAACTTACTTCGGCGATACCTTCCCCAAATGTTGAGCCAACAGTAATGCCTGACCCATCAAATCCAAACAACAAACTGGTAATAGTTGACAACGCTAGGGCATCTAGCCCAGTCGCCATAGACAGCACAGGAACAAATGTTACCCATTTGCCTCCTAATGCAAATTATGCTTTTAGAGGGGATGAAAGCTTTGTCAATTCTGGCTGGATTTGGCCCGAAGGGATGTCACCACCTGGCGCTCCACCAATTTCCTCATTTACAGTAACATTTGAAAACGCAGGCAAATATGGATATATTTGCGCAATACACCCGTGGATGGCAGGAACTGTTACAGTGAATTAAGCAAGAATCAATCATTAGCTGTTAATCTCTTTTTCTTTTTTTTATGATTTATATTTATATCCCTATTCGAATATTTTTATCAAGGTATTGGGTATTATAGCATTGCATAATAGTTTTTCCCGAATTGTTTTTGTTATTTATTATTCTTGATATACTGGAGAGATAAGGAATAAATCCAATACATTCACAATTTTATACTAATTAATTTGAAAAGTGCTCAAAATGTCTTTATATGTTAATAAACTGATTAAATAATAAATCATGTGATCCGGTCACTTGACAATAAATCTATTGGTTTAACTGCTATTGTATTCTTTTTTATGAGCCTGTAAATAAAATATCCTGGATTAAGTTTAATTATTTTAATAAATTGTATCCTTATTATTATATTGACATTTTATTTAGTAAAGGCTAAACCCAAAAACCAAATTTCAGAACTTCGTAAAGAGTTAGATTCAGGTAAAATAATCAATATGAAACCATTTGGAAAATCATTGCAAAAATCTTTGGAAAACGCAAGAATAGATGGCAATAATCCAGATTATGTAATATGGATGGAAGAAGATTATTGTTCACCACCCTTGGCAATGGAAAGAGAGGGTGTGTTGGATAGATACTTTGATGATATCTCTGTTGAACGTGTCAATACGGAACAAGACGGATGGGATAAAATCAAGGATAATCAAAGACTTTGGACTAAAAATCCATGATACAAACATCTAAATTATTTGATAATGATATGCTATATTGACGTTTTTTTATTGTGAATGTTTAATCGAAACTATTATTCTTGTGTTTTTAAATCCTTTGTCGAATGATAACCTTCTATTTGAATGGTGGTATGAGATATTTTGAATCTTTTTTCAAGTACTCTATTGATATCCTGCAAAATCCTATTTGAGCTTTCTAAATCAATTACCACAACATGGGCTGATAGTGCATTTATTCCGGATGTTATGCACCATATGTGTAGTTCAAATATTCCGGTAACTCCCTTTATTTGCAATATTGCTTTTTGTATTTCTTCATAAGATAAATTCGATGGTGTTCCTTCCATCAATATATTCATGGATTTTTTTATTATGGACCATGTACGCGGAACCATAAATATGGCTAGGCCTATGCTTATTATAGGATCAATTAGCCTAAAATTAGTCAAAAGTATTATCAATGCTGCAATAATTACCCCAATTGAGCCAACCGTATCACTTAATAATTCCAACCTGGCTCCCTGCATGTTTAAATCCTCCACTTGGCCGTCTTGTTTTCTTTTGCCCGTTTTACTGGATACAAAATTTTTAATTCTGTTTTGCATGTTTGAATCTTCTACTTTTTTTCCATGCCCATGCCCATCATGGTTATCTATTTCGTCTTTATTGGAGTTGGCCGATCCGTGGTTATGTGCATGGACGTTTTTAAGATATAACATCCCCGCCATATTGACAACTAATCCTATGACAGCTACAACAAGCATGGGAATACTTTGAATTTGGGTGGGTTCAAAAATACGGCGATATGCCTCATAAATAATAAAAACGGATATTGACAATAAAATAACACCATTAGCAAGTGAAGCCAATATTTCGGTTCTATAAAAGCCAAAAGTATGCCCTGGTGTTGCCGCTCTTTGACTGTATGTCGTCGCAAATAAAGCAAGGCCTATTCCAAAAGCGTCTGTAAACATATGGCCTGCATCGGCAAGTAATGCGAGGCTTCCTGAATAAAGTCCTGTTATAACTTCTACTATTATATAAGAGGATACCAAAACAAGTACAACTTTTTATTTTTTTTTCGTTATGGCGACAGAAACTGATAACGTAATATTACTTGCCAATCTTTATTTTTAAGTATAAACCGTATTTTTTAAAATTTATTGTTAAATTAAATAAATATTTTTAACAATCCTAAATAAATATGCTTTATGTAAATTTGCAAATTTCGATCAACAGTGATTTG
>JBKJYK010000269.1:0-2942 GCA_046715515.1 Candidatus Nitrosocosmicus sp. | reverse complement strand
AATGAGCACTTTTCAACCTATTAATAGTGTAGAAGAAGGGAGAGGTCTTTATAACCTCCATTCTGTCCAACAGATTTTGAATTTGCTTATAAGAGATGCTAGAGAATTAAAACCCGTTTTCGATTTAAAATATAGATGTCGTTATCCAGTAGTTGAGCAGGCAACAGGATTAAAACCAAATGAAATACACACTTTGCTTGAAACTCTATCATCACATAAAATTCTTAATCATTACTTTTATGAAAAAATAATTACATGCAGCAAATGCTCTTCGGCCAATATTTCTCCGCAATGTCTTTGCCATTATTGTAAATCAGGTTCAATATCAAGGAATCAGACAATCGAACACACTACATGCGGATATATCGGATCGGAGGAGGAATTTACTGTTGATGGGACTTTTATTGTATGCCCGCGATGCAGTTTGCGTTTACATATGGAAAGCTATGATTTAAACAGAAAGAGTCAAGGCTGGTTTTCATGTCAACATTGCTCAAGGGAATTCAGGGAACCAGAGGTAGTGTATTCTTGCAGGCACTGTAAAAAGACAATGCAGATAGAAGATATTTCATTTACAAATTTGTACTCATACACCCTAGGTGATTCCATTGATAAGAATAACATAGTAATGGTTCAACCACTTATAGACGTCCTAACAAAAATGGGATTTGAAGTTGACAACCCGGGGACTATTACTGGGAAAAGTGGAATTCCCCATCTATTTGACATCGTCTGTCGTAAGGATGATAACATTGTGTTGGTTCTTAACGTTGTTTATTCTAGCGTGATAGTTAATGAATCTGCCATAAATAAATTGTTTTGCTCATCGTTTGATGCTAAAGTACAAAAGACCATACTTATTGCAGTCCCATTGGTTAGTAACACTACAATGGCACTGGCCAAGGAATACGGTATAACCGTCATTCAGGGAGAGGATATAAGAGAAATTTCTGATCAGTTAGGAGAAGTAGCATTATCAAATAAAAACACAAATATAAACAAAGGTAGTTAAAGACAATGGAATACATTGTTTGGCTGGATTGGGTGAAATATGAAGGAAAACACCAGGGTTGGAAACCAAAAGTTTAACCTCTATTAATTATGTAAATCGGGGTGGGTTTCTTGGAGTTTGGAATGTTCCTGATTAACGCATATGTTTCTACTGTGGCCGTGTTTTTTTTATTTACCAACATCATGTTAATATTCATTGGTTGTCACATTTGGTCAAATGCTCCAAAAAAGATAATTGAAGTGTCTGATAGGGAAGCAAATGAAATTCCGGACTTTAAGTTGCCAACAGTATCCATCCTCTTGCCAGTATACAGAGAGGAAATTACCCTTCCTTATCTTTTACACAGCATAACAAAGATGAATTATCCCATGTCGAAGCTTGACATAAGGATTTTGGTTGAGCTCGAAGACCACAAAACCTTGAGATCTATACTATCCATACCAATTCGAGCAGGCAAAACAAATGGTGTCAAATACGACAAATACGGATTTCCAAAGTCGATAAAAATATGGCGAGATGCAATAGTTAACATAGACTATATTTTTATACATTCAGAAGGCGCAAAAACAAAGCCAAATGCGCTAAACATGGGTCTGGCAAACGCAAAGGGTAGCATTGTGACCATTTATGATGCAGAAGACAGGCCTGAAACTACTCAATTAAGAAAAGCTGTTGCATACTTGTTGAACCATCCGGAAGTGGCATGTGTCCAGGCTCGCCTGGCATACTATAACCCAGATCAATCACTTTTAACAAAGCTGATGGCTATTGAATACATCCAACACTTTCTTTTGTATTTGCCTTTGTTCCACTCTCTCAACAAAGTCATACTGTTAGGCGGAACGAGTAACTACTTTCGAATGGAGGTTATAAGACGATTAGAAGGATGGGATTATGCAAATGTTACCGAAGATGCAGATTTAGGCGTAAGGCTTGGAAAACTAGGTTACAAAATAGTCCCAATCAACACCGTAACGTGGGAGGAAGCCCCGCCTAAACTCTATCCATGGATAAAACAGAGATCGCGATGGAATAAAGGATATTTGCAGACTCTATTCCATCATTTTAAGGCGCCACACAAACTTTTGAAAGAAATTGGCGTTAGCTCAACAATATTTCTCATTTTCCAGTTAACATCGCCTTTTGTTTTCGCCATATCTATTCCGGGATGGATCCTTTTTTTTGTCTATTGGATTGATTGGGTGGGAATAGCATCGCTAGACCCGTTAAGCGGCATGGTTTATGAGTTCTTTAAGGAGAACAGTGTTGCATTCTACATTACATTGTTTACGTTTGCTTTTGGTGCACTCTATACCCCTCTTATGGCTATTGAGGCCCTGTTTAGGCAGGGCGATGCTTATTCCCTAAAGCTGATAAAATATTCTTTTCTGTATCCATTTTACATGACCTTGCAGTCAATATCATCCATTATGGCAATTTATGAATTGATTTTTAGACCAAAACTCTGGCACAAGACACACCATGGGTTTTCCATTGATCCCAATAACAATCCAGGCAATTAGACAAAACTTTTAGATGAAATGATAACCAGAGATAAATTTCCAATTAATTTTGTATCGGACTTTCTTTTTCACATCGTAAAAAAACATCCAGAGATTACTGTAATCGCATTTTCGTTGATAGCCAGTTTTTTATCTGCAGCAATTATGCTCATGCGTGACCCAAACGCTCTTTTGTATTATGGAGACGGTATATCCCATCTTGTAATATCACGCAGGGTTTTTGATTCGTTGACTCCCGGTCTTGCACAACTTGGTTCGGTATGGTTACCGATGACCCACATCATGCTTGCACCCTTTGTATCTGTTGATTTTTTGTTTCGTACGGGGTTGGCCGGAACTATAGTGAGTGGAACATCAACAGCAATTACCGCTTTGCTTCTCTACCGTATTGTTAACCTGCAGTTTGA
>JBKJYK010000268.1:0-4669 GCA_046715515.1 Candidatus Nitrosocosmicus sp. | reverse complement strand
ATGGACCTTTGGACCTTTGGACCTTTGAAACAAGTTCTTTTTTTTAAAAATTTTAAGGCTGAGTTGAAAATGCCTATCCTAAAGGTAAAATTAAATTGTAACTGTTACAGATTCTGAATCATTTTTCTGAGTCACCTAACAGCGACGCTTCACCTAATATTGTGTTTGACCCCCCAGAAATCCCGTTTTTTTTGCTTACTATGGGATCAGCAGTTTAATGGGCAAAAAGCGTCCCACAGAACTACCGTAAGGTTTATTTGACTTTTATGGTCTTAATGAGAAATGAAAAACAATGATGCCAAATCCCGTAATTCTTTTCATGAAAACCCTCCTGTGCGGGTCTTAGCATTTCTTGAAGCAAAAGAAGGAAAGAGACAAGAATTAATAGAAATTCTTGTTCCCATTGTTGAACCTTCTAGAAAGGAAGAGGGTAATATTGCATATGTACTTAACTCCTCTGCTGAAAATCCCAATGAAATCATGTTTGATGAAGTATGGTCCAGCAAAGACACATTTGATAAACATTATGAAAGCCCTCAATCGTATGAGAACAGGCAAAGAGTTGGTAATTTATTGGTCAGACCAATGGAGGTCAAAATCTATACTGAAATAAATGAAAAACACATTTAATCCAAAGTATTGTAATGCAAAATTAACTCGCCAGTCATTTTTCCATCTTGTAATGATATTTTGAAAAAATGAGATATACGAGATCACATTTGCTTATCAGAGCATAAACATCGATGTACTTAATGGGCTGACGCATCCCCAAATTAGTGAAAAATTTCCTATGGATTTGTAGTTTGATGATGCTAAAGGTGATGGTGTATATGCAGAAAGCTTGCAATGCCTGATGGGACCAACATTGGCTTTATTTTTATAATGAGGCGCCAAATTGTGTTTGAAATCGTTATGCTCCTTAATCATCCTACCCTGCATAATGCGCTAAAGGGGCACTGATATACAGAAAAAAAATAAGGGGAAGACATCAGCATGGAACCCACATGCAACTAATATAATTCGGATCGATGGGATCTGCTGCCACTGATCCATAACCCCATAGATGATCATTAAAAGGGTCTGGTTGCCCCTCATCTCCTGCCCACAGTGCCCCAACATAAACGATAGGCCCATAAGGAGCCTCGCATCCATTATTGGACGGCTGGATCTCCTGGGCCGCACGAAACCATGCATTAATTAGAGTTTGACCCTCACGCGCATACTGAACAATCCTTTGTCCTTCGTGTTCCGTATCAAAAGTAGCCGCACCATATCCCATCAATGTATGCAAACCGTCAAATATTCCATCCCATCGGTTTAGCGCATTTCCTCCATTATTTGACAAGATGTCGTCTTCCAACGGACCGCTGGCGGCTATAACAATCCATTCCAAATCTTGTTGCCCCCATCTACCATTACGCATGCCAGGGGAGTTCCCAGTTGTCTCTGGTGTCAAATAGCTTGGACTGCAATCATTTGCATTGAAAAGTTGCCACCCGTCTACACCGCCATGGCCTGTGTAAAACACAAAGTCTGATGCATCAATATAATTATCGTCATTTCCCGCCCAATCGGTCTCCCATGCATTACAATCTCCCCAGTTGAAGTTTATGTTCCATCCTGCATTTTTCAACCCATCTATAAATCCCTGAGCGTTGTTTCTGCTTCCATCAAGACCGCCAATTTGGCCTATCCAGGATGTGCTAGCTTCGTAAGGGTTAATTGAAATTAATCCCCTTCTTTTTCCAGTTTTCCAATTCCAATTCGGTTGTGTGTGTTGCTTTGATCTTGTGAATTGAGGCTCATAGTTTCGAGGAGTTGGACCAAACCCTGTTGCAGGAATGGTTATAATCCTTAATGGAAATTTGTGGTTTTCGATATTGCAAATACTGCGATAAGTCCATACCGGATAAAGATACTGTTGTTGCTGTTTGTTTGGGGGAGATGGGGTAAAAGTGTATGCCAATGTCGCATCAAAAGTCTCTATGTTTAATTTTTCTGTAAGTTTTCTGAAATAAGTGTCAGCTATTTTCCGTGGAACATACTCAGCATGTGTCTCTAGGGATTCCAACGGCTGCCAAGATCTATTGAATGCTATTATTTTCCCTCCGTCCCCTATTGTTACACCCAGCTTTGCGCCTTCACCAATGATGGGAACGGCTATATCTGTGACCGTGCCGTTTTCGCTTTCTGGGTCATTATCTAATATAATTTGAAAAGAGTATTGTACTCTGTAATCAAGCTGGCGATCTTCTCTTTCGCCATTAATTCTGCTCATGATGGATATATAGCTAGGCGCAGGCTCAAGCATCTCTATCGCAAAAAGGTTGTTGTCGTCATCTTCCTCTACATGGGGGAGAAGGTTATTTTTTATTATAAACTCGTCTGCTATTTTGCTTGTGTTTTGTTTATTCGGAAGGTGTGGGAATAATTTTGGATTCCACAGATCCGTTTGATCTGCTGCCCATATTGCTCCATTTTTGTTATCAACATCTATTATGTGGTTTGAAGATTTGAGCAACCTACGTCCATTGATCTCCTGCAGAGAATAGTTACCTATTTCAAATAATCTTTTTGACAAATCATCTAATTCATGATTGTTAAAACGGGTGTTAGTTGATGCTGCAATACGATAAATGGGCAATGTTTTCATCATTCGTATTCTGCAATACCCTAATATCATTCTTCGAAAACCAAAGAGCCGACACAACTTGGATGGCAAATCTTATAACAACGAAGTAACGGTATATCAAGTAAAAGGGATTTTGTATTCTGTATTGATTTTGATCTTGTTTATTCGTGGACCTATTGGTTGGCAAAATAAGAGGGTTTTTGTGCATTGAAAATGTCAGAAGGATGGACTTTTTCAAAATGATTGGCATGACTACAAACATGAAAGATGTTGCATCAGCAGTCAAGAATATGATTCGTATGCCCAATAGGTGCTGTGATGATAACACACTGTTATTGATTTTGGATACTTGTTTGAAGACTCTACACTAAAGGAATGCCTGTAACAGGAAATGTTGCCATTTCGGCGATGGGATAACTTAAATTATCCCTATCACAACCACCACCGAATCAAAGTGGAGATATGGCCATATTGTGCAACTGCAATTGTTTTCTATGGCATAGCAAACTTTAATATTTTAAAATTCACACTATATTCTAATGTCACAACCTCAGTTATGCGAAAACTGTCAAAGAGGTGTCCATCATGACCTACAATTGGTTGAAAATTGCGCATGTCCCTGTTCTAACGCAGCTAGAGAAAGTCACCCAATAATGTGAAATCTAAAAAGAAATGGTTAACTATACCTTCATAGTCTTTAAACAGACCAATATCTTTTGCAATAGTTGGTGATATCAAATCAAAGCCTAATATTCCGAGCCATGGGTTATTGGCCTGGCCTGTAGGGAATATTTTCATAATCGCTTCCGCTATTATTACCTTGGGTATCACCGTCATCCTCATTGGTGTGGTTTCTAATGCTTTAATACCACATATTCTATAATACACAACAGACTGATGAATTAGAAAAATGAATTTTCTTGGCTCTTAATGAGGATTCATGTGTTTGTGGTATATTCTAACCAAGAAGCTAAAATGCGTGATTGCTTTTCTTTTGTTAAAGCTGGTTTTGATAATAATGAATTTCTGTTTATAATGGTGGAGTCTTTATCTAAAGATGAAATATTTAATAGAATTGCCAAAGAATGGAATATTGGCGATACAAAAGAATTGGAGGGCATAAAAGATGACATTTTAATTACAACACCAAAAGAATGGTATTACCCTGATGGTGATTTTAATACTTTTAGAATTTTAAAAAAATGGGAGTTGACCTTTTCAAATGCGATGCCTAATGGGTAAAAAATGGTTCCCTTTGTCTTTACGTTTATAGTTTGTCCATTAATTTCTTCATCCCAACTATTGGTAAATGTTGTTCATTAGTCATGTTTGTGACAAGATTTTCAACATGTGTATGAATTTTTGAGCCATCTATAAAATGTGCCTGGGCTAACTTCCATACCATGTCTATAGAGGCATCAAAACACTTTCACTGTCTTCAATGAAAACCATTAGTTTGAACAAACAATGTGTTGATAATTAAATTTATCACACTGTATTAAAGATTAATCATAGTTTTGGTAGAGTTGTTGGTGTGACATTGTATCTTTGCTATTGAGATGATTTGCATAATGAACCCCTCTTCTAATACCCTATGGTTTTAGTTTACTGTCGCTTAAACCACACTCCTCGCATTTGAGGGTCATTATCTTTTCTGTCTCTTTTTCTACATGCATCCCACCACCACAACATGGACATTTCATATGTGGTTGTATTGTATAACCTTTTTTATAAACAATGATATAACACATAAAGGCATTGTGAGATTGGAATGACAATTAGTTGTAAAACTTGCATCTAATTGAAAAATAGTTAATGTGCCTTAAACCTTAACATTGGGTGTTTATACTATACGTAAAATAAAGTATGTAAGAGGTATTTGGTGTGTTAAAACATATAACATAATATTTGGTATTGACAGGTTCTGATGGTGTTGTTGTGGCAGTTGGTGTTGGTGTTGGTTATGCCACGTCCTGTCTTAACCCAATTTGATTTTTAGTCATCAATACTTGCACAATTGCATTTTCTCTACATTCC
>JBKJYK010000267.1:0-4089 GCA_046715515.1 Candidatus Nitrosocosmicus sp. | reverse complement strand
CAACGTGTTTCTACTTTTGAATAAGAAAATTAATATCAATTAGAAAGAAAATACGTAAAGGCCAAGGAACCGCAATTAAAACTAAAGAGCACAGGTACCATTTGTCAATGTGGGCCAATCTGTATTTTCTGTTCCTTATTGATTGCTAATGCGGCATAGGGGGAACTGTGTTACCTAAGCAAGATAATAACAACCATAAGGATGAAAAAACTTGCAATAAGGTCTTCCATTTGATAACAATTAGGTTAAACCCATTTCTTTATTCGCTTTCATTTACCTATGGTGGGCAAAGAGATTTCCGGGCCATAAATAAAGTCAGACCTAAAAGCAAAACAACACAATGAATTGTTGGCATGTGAGTTAATATTGGATTCAACCTAAAGGGTGTTCTGTGTTTAGTTACGCTACTGGTTGCCTAAAGTTCAATGTATCCACTATTGTCATGATCCTTGGATGAGATGTCTGCAACCCTAAGGGGCTCTGGAATCAACTGACCCATCTTTGTTAGTGACCTAACCAGTCTCACTGAGGAGGGCAGGCTTATCCTGTGGCCAATGCTCACATAAATCATTTTCTTTGGGTTACCCTCTCTTGGTATGGCATACCCAAGAACATCTTCTTTGTATTTCACAAAACCATCCGGTTGGATACTTCCGCATAGCAATCTTTTTGCAACCCCGATGGTGGGATTGTTTGTAACTATGCCAATATAGCAAGCCAAGCCACATCTTCTTGGGTGAAGTGTTCCATGCCCATCAACCAGCAAAAGTTGAAATGGATTCTGAAGCAACCTTAAAGTGTGCCGTATTGGATGTGATTCTCTCATTATAAACAAGCCGGGAATATATGGGTGTTTTATCTTACTTTTGCTCTTGGCTACCTCTACTACCTCCAAAGTATTTTGTTTGACTATTACAGCTGAGCAGTGAGCAACTTCCTTATTGTACGAAACATCCACCCCACATACAAATTCAACTTCCCTGTCAAAGTCATCCTTAACGATAACCTTTTTCGCAAGCTGTTCCTGAAGCTTTACCACACTAACATACGGGTTATTGTTATCCAAATCATATGTACCATGACAATGATATTAAAGGAATTCCCATACCATTAACTTCAAAACAATGTGAATTGTCATTATTGTAACCAGTCAGCAAAAATGCTATCTTATTTATCTCAAGCGCAGATGCTTTCGCAAACTCTGTGCCTGTAAAGTTGCCGGAAACGCTGGAGGGAAATGCTAAATAGTACACAAACAGCCTTTGATATAAAATAAATATGTGACATTGGAATAACCTGATATTCCGAGCAGGTATTGTTACCAACCAGATGGACTAGGAGTAATCGACATGTCGAGAAAAAAATAACAATAACAATAAATCAAAGCTAAATACTTCTCCGGATACCATGCCCTTAATCTTGAGAGTGCTGTAATGGGGCTTATTAGATTATGTATAGTTGTTGTTGGGCGGCCCTTCAACTGTACCGACCAACATATCTAATAAACCCCTTATTATCTGCAACCATCTCATTAATATGTTAATGGTTGTGACTACTGCCGCTTCTCCTACCACTACCGCTGTGATACTACTTTTAAGATATTATAAGAAGAATTTAGATTGTTTATTTTTCAATATTGTGAAGGTTGTGAAAAACTAAATGTATCCAAAGGATTTTCTTTTTTCGTATCAAAAAACCCTTGGTTTTCCTATGCTTTGGGGATTGTTTTCCAGGTGACAATTAATTAACCATGTCAAATGATTGCAACGAGAGTCTCTTTAACAGAATAGCAGAATGAATGCCCAAATTACGGAAGATTCTAGGCGATAAAATACGGTGGTGGGAATATGGAAAAGTGGAAAAGAAGAACCCCGGTTAAACCAATACAATGAGCGCAGAAGATAACATGCTTCACTATGGTGAGTATTTTCTCAATGTGGTAAAGTTACATCTTGGCAAATAATGAAATAGGCGATGACAGGTATTATTGCAAAATCTATTCTTGATGCCCTATGGCTGAAACAAAAAAAGAAGTTTTAGTTGTTTTTTTTATTGTGTGACAAAAGGGAAAATACGTCAAACCACTTTGAGTTAGCCGCATGATGGGTACACCACCATGTCTGCTCCGGGAGTGGAAGAACACGGGGTAAGCAAAGTTACAGTCCCCGTTATGTGCTGTCCAGAGAAATGGTGGTCTGTTTCTTCATGGTCCAACGATATGGACATTGTCCTTCCGCCCGCACCAATATTTATTGTAGCGGGAACATCCTCCCAAGAAATGTCGCCGTTTGTCCCAACTCCCATTTTGCCTTCTATGGATACCAGGTTATCTGGGGGTAATTCTATTTCCTCATCTGAGGTGAAATCTACAAACTCGTGAGTGTGTCCGGTTTGGCCGCTAACCCATGTCATATTTGTTGCAAATGTTTCTATTTCTCCTTCCTCAACTACCATATTCCAATCTCCCCTAGCATCCCATGTTGTCGAATTAGTGAGAATGGCTGTGTTTATCTCACCACTTGCTATAAAACTGTCAACCTCTTCGTGTTGTTGGTTGATCTGTGGTTGTTGTTGTGGTGGTTGCTCTGGTTGAGGTGATTGAGTTAATAGCAGTGATGGGTCTTCTAAAGACTGCACCGGTTGCTGCTGTTGTTGCACCGGTTGCTGCTGTTGTTGGCTTGTATATTGCGGATTGTCTATATCACCATTGGATAAGGATGTCACGTTATTGTTACTTGAGACATTACCAGCATTGTTACTTGATCCGACCAAAGCAAGAGAAACTGATCTCATGGTCGATGCGTACTCGTTGTCTGGATCAACCTCTAAACTCTTTTCAAAATATTTTATAGCTTCGTTATAGTTTCCCAAAGAATAAAGCTCGTAACCTTTCTGGTTTAAGGTTAAGGGGTCATTAGATAGTGTGTCAATGGTGTTGGCTGTGTTATTCATTTGGCCATAAATTACTCTTTGATTTTCACAAAGGGACATAGATAGCAGAAATATTGCAAACAAGGTTACTAATTGTGGAACAATATACCTTGTATTGTTTATTTTTGATAAAAACCTACAAACGTAAAACACATTGTGTGGTATTGCATTTTGAATTATCATTTATTATATTAAAATGGTATATGTTGCTTATCAAAAAATGTTTTGATCTTATTTGAATGTGTAAGAAAACAACAATGAGTAAACAATTTCGTTATCAATGTGTTTAGGATTAAATCGACGTTCAAGATAATAAAATTATGGTTCTTTTGTTTTATTTTGCATTTTAATGAAAACATAACCCTTAATATTTAAATTGGGTTGTTACAAATATGGAAAATGATAACAGTTTTGTTCCTTAAATATAGGATATCTACTGTTTGCACTATAGCCCTTGTATCGATTTTTTCAGTCATGCTCACATCACGTCCAATATCCTCAAGCCTTTTGTCCTCAAGCACTTCAGATCCTAAAAGTGGATATTTCATTCACAATAGTTTCAATAGGCATTAGCATTTGCAACTGTAGGTGATGAGGCTGGTGGCGGCTCAGATGACGGCGACAGTACTGCAAGCGAATCTGGCAATCCAATAGCAGAACTTAGTGAAGACAATGACGGCGATTTAGGTTCATTTATACCTTCTTCAACAAACCCTCAAGGACCACTAACTATTGAACCTAGCCAATCCATTACAGAAAAATCCAATTTACCATCATTCAATCAGCTTACTCCAAAACCATCAGAATGTCCTACGGGTACAACAGGAACATCCTAACTGTTTTTTAAAGCAACCTAAAACAGAATCAAAGCAAGCTCCATCTCCATCACCTATGCAATCTTTAGATTTGACCAAACCTGACGGCTTCACTTCCACTTCCACCACCAACCCTGACGGCTCCAAGACCAACCACTTTCACGCCCACCACCACCATAACCGACCCTGACGGCTACAAGACCACAACACCAACGCCACCCACAACACCTTGGCCCAACTCCGAACGCTTACTGTGTATCTGGTGGTGAAACTATCAACTCATGCAACAACACAATCAACAACATCATCAAAAACCAAATAACCAGGTGAAACACAGTAACAC